>JAIVJE010000527.1 GCA_020200195.1 Acidobacteriota bacterium
CCATTGGGCCTTCTTCGTCGCCTTGACCGCGCGGGCGTCCGCTTCAGTAGACTGACAGGTGTGAGCGTGACCCTGCCGTTGGAGTTCGATACGAGCGACGTCGCAACCCCTGTGCTGAAAGGTGTGCTGGCGCTGCTGCTTGTTGTTCTCGCCGGCGTGGCGTACTCGCTCGTGTGGTCGCGCACGCCAGCGGCCGCGCTGCGGCTCCTCGTGGTCGCAGCCATGATTGCGTATTTCGGCCGACTGTTTCTCAAGCACTGGACCGTTTCGAGAGGCACGATTACCGCGGATGCGGTGATCGTCCGCCCGGTTCACCTCTACGGCCTCCGCCTCGCCGGCGTCGACGGGACTTTTCCTGTCAATCAATTCAAGGCCGTGCGCGTCGAGCGCGTCTTCGCGCCGACTGAGGGGTTCGGTGGACCCCACGCGCGCGTGTAGCTTGTCGGGAGCGACCCTACGCCAGACGTCCTCGTCGCGCGGGGCGAGCGCGACGAGGGTAGAGCGTTAGGGCGCAGCCTCGCGACCATGCTCGCACTGCCGCTGGAAGAGCCGTCGATGCCCTACTGAAAGGACTATTTTCGTCTCCGCGTGCTCAGCGTTGTCGGCGGTGATCTTTTCGCCGATGCTTTCATATACGTACCGAGGTCAACGCGGCCGCGGGCCGCCAGCAGCGGCTTCCACAGATCCCCAACTGTCGCGATTCGCTCGCGGACATTATCGATGCGGAAGTCCTCGATGGTGACCCCTTTGTCTATCTCGGCCCAGGTGACTAGCCTCGCCGTCGTGTCCGAACTACTCGCAGGCACGACGCTTCGCGAGGCGCGCGCGGCTGGGGCCCTGCCTGTTCGCAAAGCCGTCGACTACGCGCTGCAGATTGCTAACGGACTCGCGACGGCGCACGAGAAGGTCATCTCCAAAGGTCATCTCCATCGCGATATCAAACCTGAGAACCTGTGCATAACGTCTGATGGCCGCGTGCAGATCCTCGACTTCGGCATCGACATGTATCCCATCGTCCCGAGCACGAGTCCCGGCGTCGTGCCGGCCGTGCGAGTCGCGATTCTGGTGGCCTAGTGGCCACTAGCATCCGCAGAACTCGAGGGATCTCGTTCATAGTGACCGAATCACCGTAGGTGCCGCGACACATCACCCCGGAGCGACGACAGATCAACGGCATTCCGTCCATCCGTAGGCAGGGATTTGAAGTACTCCACCAGCGGCCGGTCGTCCGTCAGAATCTCGCCGGCTCCGACAAAGGTGCGTAACTCTTCCGACCCGGCGACATACAACCCGAGCAGCCGCTCGAAGCTGTCAAGATCGATGGCTTCAAGAGCCTGTCGCGTTTCTGGCCATTGGAGCTTTCGTTCGAACGCGTCACGCCTGATGACGAGTGGCTCCATGGCGCCGACCAGCAGCTGCCCGTCGGCCCACAACGTTGTGGCGGGAAACACGTCCAGGAAGGTGCGTAGAATGAGCTTGTACTCGACCTCCGACCGATGTCCGATCCACTGGAGCAGCAGGCCACCCGGTGCAAGCGCGCCCCGCACAAGCGAGAAGTACTCGCGCGAATAGAGATTGCCCGCGCCCGCGTGTTCCGGCTGAATGAGGTCCGCCGTCACGACGTCGTATCGATTCGATGCGGACAGCAGAAAGTTACGACCGTCGTCAATCCGAACCCGCACGTTTGGCCGGTTGATCACGTCGTAGTTGATGTGAGAGAACCACGCGGCTCCCTCGACAACCGACGACGACAACTCGACCAGGTCCACGGTGGCGTCATGCTGGCTGACAGCTCCCGGAGTCGCACCTCCGCCCAGACCGATGACGATGGCACGTGTCGGATGCGGGTGCAGCGCCATCGGCAGGTGCCCGATCAGACGGTGCAACCGGACCATCTCGGGCGCGTCCGATGCCTGGGGTAGGCCGTTCAAGTACAGCAGCCGTCCTCCGAGCGGCCTGATCCGCACGGTCGCCGTGGTCTGCGCCCCCTCCTGCCGCCAGAACAGCCGTTCACCAGCCGGGTAGCGACGGCCGCTCACAGCTTCGAGCATGTCGGGAATGTCCAGGGCCGCGAGCAGAAAAGCGGCCGAGGCCAGGACCATCAGCGCACGCTGCCAACGCGCTCCCTTTATTTCTCGGAGCAACAGAAAGAAAGACACCAGATAGATGGCGCTGAGGACGGCCAGCCCGGCCCGGCTCCCAAGCACCGGCAGGACGAGGAACCCTCCGGCAATCGCTCCGATAATGCCTCCGAGAAGGTTGACGGAGTTGAGGTCGCCGATCTTCGTGGCATCGAGCCGCACCCCGGACCTGCCGCCACCCGCCCACGCATGAAGGCCGATCGGATAGGACATGCCCATCAGGAAGGCTGCCGGAAAGGCAAGGAACAGGCTGACGTGCACATCGGCCGTCGTATGCCATCCTGTCCGGTACGCCGCGGCGAGTGCGGTGGCCGCAAGCGGTACGGCGAGCGCCGTCCCGAACTGAAGCCACGCAAGCCGCCGCAGGAGCCGATCGGACCGCGCGAGCAGCGGCGTCGCCGCGAAGCTTCCCGCTGCCAGGCCGACCAACACGGCCGCCAGCATCGTCGAGAATGCATATGTCGTGGCCGGTACGAAGTAGACGAGCACCCGAAACCACACCACCT
>JAIVJE010000230.1 GCA_020200195.1 Acidobacteriota bacterium
TCAGCCCGCCGCGCGCGCCCCGGCGCTAGGCCGATGAAGGGTCAGTTGAGCGACGTACGCATCGCGCAGGGAGACGGTTTGTGGGCGCGTTGTCCTCCGAGGGAGTCATGAAGAGAGCATTGGCTGTTCTATACGCTCTGATGGCGATCCTCGTCTGGTTCGTCGCGTTGTCTCCGCGTTCGAGCGCTCAATCGCAGTCGCCGCTCGAGCCGGCCGGTTCCATTCGCCTTCCGGACGTCAGTGGACGAATCGATCATCTTGCGTTCGATGCGGGCCGGCAGCGTCTTTTTGTGGCCGCCTTGGGCAACGACACCGTTGAAGTGCTCGACACCGCGAAAGGCGAACGCCTTCGGTCTTTGCGTGGATTCAAGGAGCCCCAAGGGATCGCGGTTGTCCCGGACTTTGACGCAGTGGCTGTGGCGAACGGCGAGAGCGGGACGCTCCAGCTGGTCGACGCACCGACGTTCCAGACCCGCTGGATAGCAAATATCGGCGGCGACGCTGACAACGTGCGGTATGAGCCAAGAGCGAAGCGAGTGTTTGTAGCCGCGGAAGGCGGGATCTTTGCCGTCGACCCCGCCTCCGGGAAGGTGGCACACGGGATTGCGATCAACGGACATCCGGAGTCGTTTCAGCTCGAAACGCAGGGGCCGCGGCTGTTCGCGAACCTCCCAAGTGCGTCTCAGATCTTTGCGGCAGACCGTCGCTCGATGACCGTCCTCGCGCGCTGGTCGTCGGGTAGGTGCGGTGCGAACTATCCGATGGCGCTCGACGAAGGCAGCCGCCGGCTGTTCATCGGTTGTCGACGGCCGGCTTCCATCGCCGTCTTCGAGACGGAAGACGGAAAGGCTCTCGGCGCCGTTCCCACCGTGGGCGACACCGACGACCTGTTCTATGACGCCGAACGAAAACGTCTCTACGTGATTGGTGGGCAAGGCGCGGTGGATGTCTTTGCGCGGGACAACGATGTGCTCCGCCGGCTGGCGCAAGTACCGACTCGGGACGGCGCTCGCACGGGTCTCTGGGTCCCGTCGCAGCATCGCTTGTACGTGGCGGTTCCCTCACGCGGCGGCGGACCGGCTGAAATTCGGATCTTTGAAGCGCAGGGTTGATCCGTTGTCTTCGCGCCGGCCGTTACTTCTGGCTATCGTACTGGCGTGCGGGTTGGGCTTCGTCACCGATGTCCGCGCACAATCACCGGACTCAGCACCGTGCCGAGCGCTCTGCGCACCAGAATTTCATGTCGAGCCGACCGTGACCATCACGAACCTGGTCGCTCGACCACGACTGGTGAGCGCGGATGGAACGACCGGTCGCGATCGTCGAAGCACGGAGTTCGAGGTCATCGTCTCCATGGGCTGGCAACTCGCGTTCGGTGGCTCGAGTTCACGGTCGAAGGAATCTTCCTGCCCTTCGATCGAGAGGCCACTCCGGAGCTCGAGTTCGAGACGAATCTTGTGTGGTTGCCGGCGGAGCGAACCCGCGGGTGGGTCAGTTCGCATCTCGACGTGGTGGACAAATTCAGCGAGGCGGAGCGACCGAACGACCGGAGGGCGTACACGCACAAGTTGAATTTCGAACTGGATACCGCCGTGGCGATCTTCAACTGGTTGCCGGAGGGTCGTTGGCTTCGCGGCGTAGAACTGGAAGGTTCGCTGGATCATGTCGCGACGGGGCTGCCGAGGAAGGGTGACGCCGTGAACGGTGTCCGATTCCTCGACAAGGCAAGCCCATGGTCGTTCTCGATAGTATTCGTGCTGCCGGTCGCGCCATTGTAGGCTTCTCCCGTATGACCCGCGTTGCGCCACGCTGGCCAAAACTGTCGCTGTTCTTCTCGGGCCTCGTTTTGGAGGGAGACTCGACCACGCGACTTTTCTTGCGAGTGGATCGTCGGAACACTAGACAATATGGAATGACTGGCTCTCCATCGTAACGTCGTAGTGCCTCACAGCACTCAACACGGTGGTCAGAGCCACCAGAATCGCGGGTTAGCGCCTTGCGAGCGCCAGAGCCGCATCGAAGGGAGCCGGTCATGAAACAGGGTACTACGTACGTCGGGATCGACGCGCACAGAAGGATCTCTTTGTCGCGATGTTGATTGGGAACGAGCCGAAGCCGGTGACGTGGCAGCTGGCGAACGAGCCGCAGGCGGTGCGGCGGTTGGTGCGGAAGCTCGAGCGCGAGGCGCCAGGCCCCGTGCAGCTCTTCTACGAAGCGGGCCGGCCCCCAGCACGCGGAACGCCACATCCTCGACCAACCGACGCTGGATCTATCACCCGTACGGCTACTGCGTGGGCGTGTTCTCGGCCCGAGCAGGATCTCCTGCTGCCGCCGAGCCTGCGGGACTGGTTGCCGGAGGATCACCTGGCGTTCTTCGTCAGCGACCTGATCGATCAATTGGACCTGTCGGGGATAACGGCGGTGTACGAAGACGAGGAGCGGGGCTATCCGCCGTATCGCGAGGGAGGTACTACACTGCGCGCGATGGCCAAGACCTATCGCTCCTACGTGCCCGAGCAGGATCTCCTGCTGCCGCCGAGCCTGCGGGACTGGTTGCCGGAGGATCACCTGGCGTTCTTCGTCAGCGACCTGATCGATCAATTGGACCTGTCGGGGATAACGGCGGTGTACGAATCAACAACTTGCAGAACCCGACGAAATCTGCAAAACCTCGATCCCCGGTTCAAATCCGGGCGCGCCTCCAAATCCTACCTTTGTGAAATCCCAAGACACTCGCGCGTCCCAGGGCGGCGTGTGGGAGCGACACGTCCGGCGAAAGAGCGAATAATTGTGCGGTGTTGCAAGTGCAAGACGCTGAGAGAGATAGCGCCGGCGTTACGGCTTCCTTCGATGGGTGGCACTTCCTCCTCCTTGCGATGGTATGCAGGAAGAGAGGGGCGGCGCGGCTTTGGCGGTGTGAAGACGTTCACAGTTCCGCGAAATTCCCGACCGTGCCTGGCCCGCGCCGAATGCATGTGACCACGCCGGAACTTCGCCTCGGGATGCTCCGCCCGCGGAGTCGCTGTGTCGGATCGCTTGCCGCCAATCACGACGAGGTCGAGCAGCTACTCCGTTACGTCCGGCGCAGGAGCACCAGCGAACCCAAGGCGAGGAGGGCACTGCCCGCCAGCACCGCGCGCGAATGGGTGCGCAGACGCATTTGCCAGTCGGGTCCGCGCTCGCGCTCGCGATAGGGTCCGTGCGCGCCCGGGTCGCCGGGGAGCGTCTCGAACAGGATGTCCCGTCCGTGCTGCTCGTTCGGCTGGTCGATCATCTGCGC
>JAIVJE010000528.1 GCA_020200195.1 Acidobacteriota bacterium
GTTCAAGAGGTATTGGGGTGCGTACGGCAACAAGCCGGACGACACAGACCCTGGCCGGTACGATCCGTCGATGCCTCCGATACAACAGTTCCGTACCCCGGTACACTGCGCGGAACTGTCACATGACGGGCTTGTCTACGTGTGCGACCGTCCGAACGATCGCATCCAGATGTTTCGTCCCGATGGTACGTTCGTAAAGGAGGTCTTCATCGCGCCGAAGACGCTCGGCGACGGTTCCGTGTGGGACATCGCGTTTTCAAAGGATCCGCAGCAGCGGTACCTGTACCTCGCCGATGGAAAGAACGAGAAGGTTTACATCATTCAGCGTGACACGATGACAGTGCTCACGAGCTTCGGCGCCGGCGGACGCCAGCCCGGACAGTTTTTCGCGGTGCACAGCATCGCGACCGATTCCAAAGGCAACATTTTCACGACGGAAACGTACGAAGGAAAGCGCCTTCAGAAGTTCGTCTACAAGGGAATCGGCGCCGTTCGGGTCCAACAGGGACCGCCCTGGCCCTCACGGTAGGCAGTTAGCGCGCTTTCACGTACTTGCGCAGGGCCTTCGGTCCAACCTCGGCGCCGTAGATGTTGCCCTGCGGATCCGCCGCCACGCCTTCCGCGCCGCTCGTCGGGGACTTGTCGGGGTCCGGCTCAGGATCGGGAATGAACGCGGTAACCTTGCCGTCGCCGGCAGTGCCGACGTAGATCCCACGCTTCCCGCCAGGATTTCGCTTCGTGTTGGACTCCGAGTCCGCGACGTAGATTACGTCGTGTCGATCGATGAAGATGCCGCTCGGCCGGCTGAACTGCTTCCACTCCTCCAAAAATGTTCCGTCCTGGTCGAAAACCTGGATGCGATTGTTGGCGCGATCGCCGACGAAGAGACGCCCGCGCGAATCGAGGGCAATCGCGTGCGGCGTGTCGAATTCGCCTGGGCCCGATCCCCGCTTCCCCCAGGTCTTGATGAAACGGCCGTCCTTCGAAAACTTCACGATGCGCGCGTTGGTCTCTCCGCCGTGTCCGTCTGCCACGAAGATGTCGCCGTTCCGTCCGGTGACCACATCCGACGGTTGATTGAAGGTGTCGGGTCCGTCGCCGGCAATTCCGGCTTTGCCGAGCGTCAGCAGCACCTTTCCGTCGGGACTGAACTTGAAGACCTGATGTCCCTTGCCGTCACGACCCTGCGCGTCCGTGACCCATACGTTTCCCTCATCGTCGATATGAAAGCCGTGAGGGAAGATGAACACGCCTTCTCCGAAACTCTTGAGCAGCTTTCCTGACGGATCGAACTGCAGGATTGGCGCTTCGGATCGCCCGGCGCAACTGTTCTGGCCGCAGCGCTCCGCAACCCAGATGTTGCCCGCGGGATCGACGCCCACCGCGCTGGTCGATCCCCAGGTGCGCCCTGTAGGCAGCTTCGCCCAATCCGCCACAGGCTGATATGGATTTGGCTGCGCCTGGATGAGACTCGACGCCGCGGTCAATAGGACGAGGACGATCCATTTCAGGTTATCTGCGCGAGCCATCGTGCGTCCTCCTGCAGACGGGCACTTTATCACTGGCGAACAGGCTCCAGGTTGCAGACTACAGCAAACCCAAAACCGAAGGCCGAAGACCCAAAGCCCAAGTCTACCGGAACGACAGCAGCCACATCGGGCCAGCTGGGAACTGGAAGCTGGAAGCTGTGCTCCCCTCACAGCGGGACCAGCCCGCGTCTGAGCGCCTGACGCACGGCGTCGGTTCTGTTCGAGGCCCCGAGTTTCCCGAACACGGACGCCAGGTGGAACTTCACTGTCTCGTCACTCACCCCAAGCCTGACGGCGATCGCCTTGTTGCCGAGGCCGTCGGCGACGAGTTCAGCACCTGCGTCTCTCTCGGCGTAAGCGCCTCAACGAGCGCCTCCGCAAGGTCGTCAGGGGTCGTGGCGGCCGCAACCAGGTACGCGTCAGGATCCACCGCAAGCGCCCGGGCGGCGCTCATGGTCGGCGCTTCGCCGGCGACATCGATAGCGTCCGGCAGGTTCGCACGGAGACGCTGACGCCGCGGGGATGGTCCAACAAGGACGACCCGCATATCCGTAAAGACGCTGCCGTGGCCGGCAGCGTCCCGATCAGCCTCTGGCCCGTTCAGCGACCGTGAGCGGCACCTCACGCACGGCGCCCCCGCGAAGGATCCGCGCGGTGACCTGTTGCCCAACGCGACGATCGGTGAGCAGATCCAGCAGATCGTCAGGGACTTCCGTGGCGTGCCCGTCTACGTCCAACAACACGTCGCCGACCATGACGCCCGCGGTATCCGCAGGGCTGGCGGACGTCACGGCGACGACGAGCAGGGCGCGTTCGCGGCCGTCCGGCCGCTGTCGTTCCGGCAGTTCCACCGAGTGCACGGCAAGGCCGACGAAGCCGCGCCGAGGCGTGCCCGCAGTAAGGACCTGTTCGACAGAGGCCCACGCGATGGACGCAGGGATCGCACCGAACCCCCGGATGACAGCGGCGGTGGCGATTCCGGTCAAGCGACCCGAAACGTCGAACATGCCCCCTCCCGCGAAACCTTCGTGCATGGACGCGTTTACCCGGAAGACGCGGGCGATTTGACGCCGGCGGTCGGTCCGCAGC
>JAIVJE010000008.1 GCA_020200195.1 Acidobacteriota bacterium
GGACTACGGTCTCGTGGGGCCAATGGCCCGGGGTGCCGGGCTCGCATACGACGTCCGCAAAGCGTTCCCCTACCTTGGCTACGAGACGTACGAGTTCGACGTACCCACGGGGACGGCCGGCGACGTCTACGACCGCTATGTGGTGCGTGTCGAGGAGATGCGGCAGAGCGTGCGGATCGCCCGCCAGGCGCTCGGCCGGATCACCCCCCGCGGCGTCTTCGACATCCAGGACTATCGCATCGTCCCGCCGCCGAAAGACAAGGTCTACACGGAGATGGAAGCGCTCATTCAGCACTTTCTGATCTACTCGCAAGGATTCAACGTGCCTGCGGGTGAAGCGTACGTGCCGATCGAGGGCCCGCGTGGTGAACATGGCTTCACCATCGTTTCAACCGGCACGAACCGGCCGTGGCGGATCAAGCTGCGCGCGCCCTCGTTCTATGCGTGCCAGGGACTGTCCAAGCTGATCGTTGGCGGCATGATCGCAGATGTCATCGCGGTCATCGGCTCCACCGATGTCGTCATGGGAGACGTGGATCGATGAGTTTCCACCCGCTGATGGCGTACGACCGCGCACGGTTCCAGAAGTCCGAGCGCAAGATCGCAGACGAAGGGCCACCGTTCGTGTTCACCCCGGAGCGACGCGCAAAGCTCGACGACATCCTCACCAAATACCCGCCGGACAAGAAGCGATCAGCGGTGCTGGCCGCGTTGTACCTGGTGCAGGAACAGGTCGGCTATGTCACCGCCGGGGGGATGCGTCACGTTGCCGGCATCCTGGATCTGGCGCCGGCCGAGGTCGAGGACGTCGCGACCTACTACGTCATGTTTTTCAAAGAGCCGGTCGGCAAGCATGTCGTGCAGGTCTGCCGAACGCTCTCGTGCGCGCTGATGGGGGCCGAGCGGGTCACCGAAACGTTGAGCGAGAAGCTCGGGATCAAGGTCGGCGAAACCGACGCATCGGGGACGTTTACGCTGCTCGAGTTCGAATGCCTGGGCGCCTGCGACCGTGCGCCGGTCATCATGGTCAACAACGCGCAGTGGTACGAATGCGTCAGGCCCGAAGATGTCGGGCGGCTCGTGGACGACCTCACCGCGTCGAAGCGTGACCCGGCATTCAGCGGCTGCCATCTGAAGGTTGAAGCGTAACGCCCATGGAACCGGTCCTCACCAGATACATCCGCGAGCCGAACAGCTATACGCTCGCCTTTTTCCTGAAGCACGAGGGCTACGAAGGCCTCCGGAAGGCGCTCGCCATGGCGCCGACCGACGTGATCGAAACCGTGAAGACGTCCGGTCTGCGCGGCCGGGGCGGCGCGGGGTTCCCGACCGGGATGAAGTGGCAGTTCGTGCTCACGGATACGCCGCTGCCGAAGTACATCTGCTGCAACGCGGACGAGAGCGAGCCGGGGACGTTCAAGGATCATCTCCTGATGGAGCGCAACCCGCACCTGATGTTCGAAGGCTGCCTGATCGGCTGCTGGGCCATTGGCGCGAAGGTCGCCTACATTTACATTCGCGGCGAGTTTTTTCACGTCCAGGAGATCCTGGAAGCGGAGCTGGCCAAGGCGTACGCGCAGGGATACGTGGGCAAGAACATCCTCGGCACCGGCTTCGACTGCGACATCGTCATTCATCGCGGCGCCGGCGCGTACGAAGCCGGAGAGGAAACGGCACTCATCGAGTCGCTGGAAGGGAAGCGCGCGCAACCCCGCATCAAGCCGCCGTTTCCGGCTGTCGCGGGCCTGTACAACTGCCCCTCAGCCGTCAACAACGTCGAGACGTTGTGCAATCTTCCGTCGATTTTCATCAATGGTCCGCAGTGGTTCGCGGGTCTCGGTCCCGAGAAGAACGGCGGGCCGAAGCTGTTCTGTGTGAGCGGGCACGTGAAAAAGCCCGGCGTATTCGAAGCGACGATGCACACGACGCTCCGCGAGCTGATCTTCGAGCATGCCGGCGGCATGCGCGACGGCCGTCACATCAAGGCGGTCATTCCTGGAGGCTCGTCGGTTCCGATGCTGCTCCCGCACGAGCTCGATATTCCCGCGAGCTTCGACGCGGTGGCGAAGGCAGGCTCGATGCTGGGATCCGCCGGCATCATCGTCATGGACGATACGACCTGCATGGTGTGGGCGGCGAGGAACCTCCTTCACTTCTACAAGCACGAATCCTGCGGCAAGTGCACGCCCTGCCGTGAAGGCTGCGACTGGCTGTACAAAGTCCTGACCCGCATCGAGGCGGGCGAGGGGGAGTTGCGCGATATCGATCTCCTGGTCAGCGTCGGCAACAACATCGTCGGGAAAACGCTGTGCGCGTTTGGTGACGCGGCGGCGACGCCCGCGCTCACGACCGTGAAGCACTTCCGGCCCGAGTTCGAGGCCCATGTGAGCGAAGGGCGCTGCACCGTGCCCGCGGACTGGCGGGCAACGGGGATGCCGGTGGCGGCGCACTGATGGGTTGGCTGCCCCCGGCGCCGGTAGTGGCCCACCTCGGCCTCATCTTCGTCATTTTCAACATGCTCGTTCTCTCGGCCGCCTTCATGGTGTGGCTCGAGCGGAAGGTGTGTGCGTACATTCAGGATCGCGTCGGGCCCAATCGGGTCGGGTTCGAAGGCGTGCTTCAGCCGTTTGCCGACGTCATCAAGCTGATGTTCAAGGAGCAGCTGCGGCCGAAGGCGGCCGACACGCTGCTGTTTGCAATCGCGCCGGTCATTTCCGCAGCCGCGGCGTTCGCCGCGTTCGCGGTCGTGCCATTCGGGACCGAAACGACGCTGTTTGGTCTGCTCGACGAGCCCATTCCCCTCCAAATCACCGACGTCAACGTCGCGGTGCTCGTGATTTTCGCGATCACCTCGATGGGGGTGTACGGCATCGTGCTCGCGGGTTGGAGCTCGAACAGCAAGTACTCGCTGCTTGGAGGGCTCCGATCGTCCGCGCAGATGATCAGTTACGAGCTCGCGTACGGCCTGGCGCTGGCTGCCGTGATCATGCTCGCCGGGTCGTTGTCCCTGCGCGAGATCGTGATGAACCAGGCGGGAACCTGGTGGGGATTCATCCCCAAGTGGTACCTCTTTCTGCAGCCCGCCGGTTTCCTGATCTACATGATCGCGGGGGTCGCCGAAACCAACCGGGCGCCGTTCGACTTTCCGGAAGCGGAGCAGGAGCTCGTGGCCGGATACCACACCGAGTACAGCTCGATGAGCTTCGCGCTGTTCTTCCTCGCCGAGTACGTGAACATGGTCACGGTGTCGGCGGTCGCGACCAGCCTGTATCTCGGCGGCTGGCTGGGGCCGTTTCTGCCGGACTGGCTCGCGTGGGTCTGGTTCCTCGTGAAGGTGTTCCTGCTGCTGTTCTTCTACGTGTGGATGCGCTGGACGCTGCCGCGCTACCGCTACGACCAGTTGATGGAATTCGGGTGGAAATGGCTGCTGCCCGCGGCGGTCATCAATCTGCTCGCCACCGCGGCGCTGGTGTTGTGGCTTGAATAAAGTACCACGTCGGCCCTTTGAGCTCTGATGGAAGTCATCGCGTTTTATATCTTCGCACTGCTCGCCATCGTGACGTCGCTGCTCGTCGTCGGGCAGCGGAATCCGATGCACAGCGTGATGCTGCTCATCGCGTCATTCGGCGCGCTGGCGGGCCTGTATGTCCTGCTGGATGCGCCGTTCACCGCGGTCACGCAGATCATCATCTACGCGGGCGCCATCATGGTGCTCTTCCTGTTCGTCGTCATGCTGCTGAACCTCCCGCGTGAGGAGCCGGCGCCTCCGGCGATTGCCGGCAGGGCGAGGCCGGCGGGGCTGAAGATTGCCGCGGTGCTGTCGCTCCTGCTGGCGGCTGAACTGGTGTGGGCGCTGTCGCGGATCGGCCTCGGGTGGTTCGCGCAGGACCCGGCGGCGGCCTCGGTCAGTTCGGTGACCCGGATCGGCTCGCGGCTGTTCGCGCAGGACGGCTACGCGTTTGCCTTCGAGGCGACCTCGATCCTGATCCTGGTCGCGATGATCGGCGCCGTCGTGCTCGCCCGGAAGGAGCACTGATTCGTGGTACCGCTCAACTACTACCTGATTCTTTCCGGCATCCTCTTCGCCATCGGCACCTCGGGCGTGTTCCTGAGGCGCAACCTGATCACGGTAATGCTCTCGATCGAGATCATGTTGAACGCGGTGAACCTGACATTCGTCGCCGTCGGCCGTTATCTCGGGACGGTCGATGGCCAGATCATCACCTTCTTCGTCATGACCGTCGCTGCCGCGGAGGCGGCGGTCGGCCTGGCGCTCGTCATTGCCCTCTTCCGCCATCGCGAAACGCTCAGCCCCGACGCATTCACGGCGCTGAAATGGTAACGATGCTGCTGCTGATCCCGCTGCTTCCGTTCGCAGGCTTCCTCGTCAATGCGTTCGTCGGGAAGCGGCTGTCGAAATCCGTGTCAGGCGGGCTCGCGTGCGCCGTGATGCTCGCGGCGTTCGGCGTATCCGTGCTCTCAGTCTGGACGATGCTCGGCGCGGAGCCGCGGGCGCTGCGCGTGGACCTGGGCATGTGGCTGGCGTCCGGCGACTTGCAGGTGCCGTTCGTGCTGCGGCTGGACCCGCTGTCCGCGGTGATGATCCTCGTGGTCACCGGCATCGGGTCATTGATCCACATCTACTCGGTCGGCTACATGCACGAGGAGCCGGATAGCGAGTATGCGCGCTACTTCTCGTACTTGAACCTGTTCGCGTCGTTCATGCTCATCCTGGTTCTGGGCGCGAACTTCCCGGTGATGTTCGTCGGTTGGGAAGGCGTCGGGCTCTGTTCGTACTTGCTGATCGGTTTCTGGTTCACCAAACAGTCCGCGGCGGACGCCGGCAAGAAAGCGTTCATCGTCAATCGTATCGGCAACCTCGGGTTTATCCTCGGCATGCTGCTGATCTTCGTGACCTTCGGCAGCCTCGATTTCCAGGACGTCGCCGCGCGCGCCGCCGCGCGTGCCGCCGAGCCGGCAGCTTTTGGCATGCTGTCGGCTGAGGCCGTCATGACGATTGCCACGCTCCTGCTGTTTCTGGGGGCGGCGGGCAAGTCCGCGCAGATTCCGCTGCACGTCTGGCTGCCGGACGCGATGGAAGGCCCCACGCCGGTTTCCGCCCTCATTCATGCCGCGACGATGGTCACTGCGGGCGTTTATCTGATCGGACGGAATGCCGTCCTGTTCAGCCATGCGCCGTTCACGCTCGCGGTGGTCGCCGCGATCGGTGTGGCGACGGCGCTGATGGCCGGCACCATCGGGCTCGTGCAGAACGATATCAAGCGCGTGCTGGCGTACTCGACAGTGTCCCAGCTCGGGTACATGTTCCTGGCCATGGGCGTCGGAGCGTATGCGGCCGGCATTTTCCACCTGTATACCCACGCGTTCTTCAAGGCGCTGCTGTTTCTCGGGTCCGGGGCCGTGATCCACGCCCTTGCAGGGGAGCAGGACCTGCGCAACATGGGAGGGTTGAAGAAACACCTCCCGATTACCTACTGGACGTTTCTCATCGGCGCGCTCGCGATTGCCGGCGTGCCGCTGCTGTCGGGGTTCTTCAGCAAGGATGAAATCCTGTTCCGCACGTTCAGCAGCGGACACACCTTCCTGTGGCTGATCGGCGTCATCACGTCGCTGCTGACCGCCACTTACATGTTCCGGCTGGTGTTTCTTGCGTTCCACGGGGAGCGCCGCCACGACGCACACGACGGGGATCATCCCGAAGAAGAAGAGCCGGTGCGGCATATCGCGCACGTCATGGCGTCACCCGCGCCGGCCCATGGCGCGCATGGAGGGCACCGCCACGGTCTGCACGATGCGCCGCCGTCGATGGCCATCCCGCTGATCGTGCTCGCGATCGGGTCGATCGTCGCCGGTTACGTGGGCGTGCCCCACGCGCTCGGCGGTGCCAACCACATCGAGACGTTCCTCGAGCCGAGCTTCGAGATCGAGGCCAACCGCGAACGGGAATTCACGGCTGCGGGATTCAGCCCCATTTCTTCGATTCAGGCGACCGCGCCGCAGCATGAACGTGCCCCGACCACCGAGACGCACGCGCCGGCCGCAGATGAGCGAACCGAGCTCATGCTGATGGGCCTGTCGAGCGGCATCGCCGTCGCCGGTATCGGCATCGCCGCCTACTTCTCGCTGAGGCGGCGCGATGCCGCCGATGCATTGGCGCATCGCTTCCACGGCCTCTACCGACTGCTGTGCAACAAATACTACGTGGACGAATTGTACGAGGCAGTCATCGTGCAGCCGATCAAGCTGCTGTCGACCGGCGGTCTGTGGAAGGGCGTCGACGCCGGCTTCATCGACGGGACCGTGAATGGGGTCGGCCTGACGGTGCGGACGGGCAGCGGGGCGCTCCGCCGGCTGCAGACCGGTTCGATCCGCACGTACGCCGCGTCCCTGTTTCTGGGCGTGGTGTTGATCCTCGGTTACTACCTGTTGCGCTACTGATGATGCTGTCGCTCATCGTGTTCCTCCCTCTGGCGGGCGCCCTGCTCGTGCTGATCGCCGGCGGCCGCGGCGATCGGCCCGACCGCGAGCCGCTCGTCCGTACCCTTGCGCTGGCGGCGTCGCTCGTGACGTTCGCGGGGACGCTCTACATGTGGTACCGCTTCGACCCGACGAGCGCCGCGTACCAGTTCGAGGAGCGGTACAGCTGGATGCCGAACTTTGGCATCCAGTACTACATTGGCGTGGACGGCATCAGCCTTCTGCTGATCGTCCTCACCGGATTCCTGACGCCGCTTGCGCTGCTCTCCTCCTGGGAGTCGGTCCACAAGAGCGTCAAGGCGTTCTCGTTCTTCATCCTGGCGCTCGAGACCGCCATGCTCGGCGTGTTCGTGTCGATCGACCTGTTCCTGTTCTACGTGTTCTGGGACGCGGTGCTGATCCCGATGTACTTCCTGATCGGGGTGTGGGGCTACGAGCGGCGGGTCTATGCCGCAATCAAGTTCATCCTGTACACGATGGCGGGCAGCGTGCTGATGCTCCTGGCGATCATCGGGCTCGCCGCCGCGCATTCGACGGCCACCGGCGCGGCGAGTTTCAACCTGATCGATCTGTACGGCCTCACGCTCTCGCCGCGGAAGGAGTTCTGGTTCTTCCTCGCGTTCACGCTCGCCTTCGTCATCAAGGTCCCGTTGTTCCCGTTCCACACGTGGCTTCCCGACGCGCACGTCGAGGCGCCGACCGCCGGCTCGATCATCCTGGCGGGTGTGATGCTCAAGATGGGGACCTACGGGTTGCTGCGCCTCGCGTTTCCGCTCTTCCCGACGGCCGCGCTGTACTTTGCGCCGATCATCGCGGTGCTCGCGGTGGTCGGCATCACCTACGGCGCGCTGGTCGCGATGGTGCAGCCGGACCTGAAGAAGCTCGTCGCCTACTCCAGCGTCAGCCATCTGGGCTTCGTCGTCCTTGGCCTCTGCGCGATGAACGTGCAGGGCGTGCACGGCGCTTTGTACCAGATGCTGAATCACGGTGTCAGCACCGGGGGCCTCTTCATGATCGTGGGCATGCTGTCCGATCGCCGGCATACGCGGCTCATCGCGGAGTTCGGGGGCCTCGAGGCCGTTATGCCGAAGTTCGTCGCGGCATTCCTGCTCGTCACCCTGTCGTCGATCGCGCTGCCCGGCATGAACGGCTTCGTCGGCGAGTTCCTCATTCTTCTTGGCGCGTTCCGATGGAACGCGACGTTCGCCACGTTTGCCGCGTCCGGCGTGATCCTCTCGGCGGTCTACATGCTGTGGATGTTCCAGCGGGTGAACTACGGCTCGGTCACCAATGACAAGAACCGTGGTTTGCGCGACCTGACGCCGCGTGAGTGGGCCATGATGGTGCCGACCGTCGCAATGGCCGTCATCATGGGCGTGGTGCCGGTTGTGTTCATGCGGCCGATGGAGCCTGCGGTCACTCGGGTGGTCGAGCGTGTCACCGGCCGCCAGCCGGCCCAGGTGAATGCGCACCCGCTGCCGCGAGAAACCCGGAGCCCACGGCCCGAAGCCCAGAGGCTGCGCCGGGGCGAAGTCCGATGACTGATTACGCCGCCATCATTCCGATCGTGATCGTGGCGTTATCCGGCACCGCGGCGATGCTGGCTGAAGCCTTCCGTCAGCCGGGCGAGCGTATGCCGATCGCGGGGCTCGGTCTGATCGGGCTGGCCGGCGCCGCCCTCGCGTCGGTCTTTCTCTGGGATAGCGACGCCCGCAGCTTCGGCGTCATCCGGTCGGACAATTTCGCGCTTTTCATCAACCTCATCCTCTGCGTCATCGGCGTCCTGACGATGTTGTTTTCGAATGAGGTAGTGGAGCGGGAGCAACTACCCGCAGGGGAGTATTACGCGCTGACGCTCTATGGCATCTGCGGGATGATGATGATGGCCGCCGCTGACGATCTGCTGATCATTTTCCTGGCGCTCGAGGTGCTGTCGCTGTCGGTTTATGTGCTGACGGGCCTTCGCCGCGCGAGCGAGGCCAGTGCGGAGGCGGCGTTCAAGTATTTCCTGCTCGGCTCGTTTTCTAGTGCCTTCTTCCTCTACGGTGTGGCGTTTGCGTTCGCGATCTCCGGCTCGACCCGGCTGGATCAGATTGGCGTGGCGCTGTCCGCGCAGGGCGCCGGCACGCCGCCGACGCTCGCGCTTCTCGCCGTCGGCCTGCTCGCCGTGGGCTTCGCCTTCAAGGTATCGGCGGTGCCGTTCCATATGTGGACGCCCGATGCGTACGAAGGCGCACCGACGATCGTGACGGCGTTCATGTCGACCGGGGTGAAGGCGGCGGCCTTCGCCGCGTTCGTGCGTGTGTTTCTCTCGCCGCTCGAGCCGCTGCAGGCGCAGTGGGTGCCGATCCTGTCGGCCGTTGCCGGCGTCACGATGATCCTGGGCACCGTCGTCGGCGTGGCGCAGACGAACATCAAACGGATGCTCGCGTACTCGAGTATCGCGCACGCCGGCTATCTGCTGATCGGCCTGATTTCGAACTCACCGACCAACGGCGCCGGTAAGGCTGCGGTGCTGTTCTATCTGCTGACGTACGCGGTGACCAACCTCGGCGCGCTCGGGATCGTGGCCCTGTTGGGAACCCTTCAGAACCAGCACGACGAGCTGCGGGACTTCGCCGGCCTCTGGAAGTCGCGGCCTGTGCTCGCAGGGCTGATGACCGTGTTCCTGCTGTCGCTGGGCGGACTGCCGCCCACCGCCGGGTTCATCGCCAAGTGGTACATCTTCACCGCGGCTGTCCAGGAAGGGCATTACTGGCTCGCCATCATCGGCGTACTGACGAGCGTCGTGTCGGTGTTCTTCTATCTGCGCATTGTCGTCATGATGTACATGACGGAAGGCACGGAAACCCCGCGTCCACGCGTGCCGGCAACCGCGATGGCCGGCCTGGCGCTGGCGACGGCGGCCGTGTTCTACCTCGGCGTGCTGCCGACAAGAATCCTCGATCTCGCGCTCGCCTCCATCGCAACCATTTTCTGACGACGCGGGGCGGCTCCTATTCGGACCGGAGCGACGTGATCGGATCGATCCGCGCCGCGCGGCGGGTTGCAATGTAGCTCGCGAGCAGGGCGATTGCGGTCAACATCACCGAGATGCCGCCGAACGTGAGCGGGTCGGTGCCGCGAACGTCGTACAGCAGGCTGTGCATGAATCGTGTCAGAGCGAAGGCCCCGGCGAGGCCGATCGCGACACCAATGATGGCCACGGTCATGCCCTGCCTGAGCACGAGGCTGAGAATCCCGGACGGGGTGGCCCCGAGCGCGATCCGGATCCCGATCTCCCGCGAACCCTGGTTGACGAGATAAGCCATGACGCCGTAAATCCCGATCGTCGCCAGCGCCAGCGCGAGCACGGCAAACATCGAGAGCAGCAACATGGAGAAACGCTGCCGTGCCAATGACGCTTCGACCCGCTCGCCCATCGTCCGCACGCGGTACACCGGCAGGTCGGGATCGATTCCCGCGATGGCGTTCTTGACGGCGGAGGCCAGCGCGGCGGGATCGCCGCGATGCGCCCGTCCGTTTCCAGCGCGTACTGTTTCACGCGTCCGACGACGCCGACGACCGTGCGCCAGGGTGCGGTGGACTTCAAATCCCCGAACCGTATTCGCTTTCCGACGGCATCTTCGTTGGCCAGAGCTGCGCCGCCATGTACTCGTCTACGATCACGACGCGCGAATTGCTCGCGATGTCTTGCGGCGTGAAGTACCGACCCCTACGCAGCGGGATCTCCATCGCCTCGAAGTAACGCGCTCCGACCACGCGTTGATCCGCGTTGATGAAGTTTTCGCCGGGCGGCGGCGTGCGACCTTCGACCGTGATCGGTCCCCAGGCGAAGTACTGGCTCAGGGGAAGGGACGTGACGCCGCCGGAGGCGGTCACACCGGGCAGCCGATCGAGCCGGTCCCACAGTTCGCGATACGTATTCAACACGTCCTGCGACTCAGCATATTTGCGGCCGCTCATCGCGAGTTCGATCGACAGCACGCCGGTGATCTGCGGCTGCTCGGCGAGATCGCGGCCGAACAGGGCTGCGAGCTCGGTCGCGAGGTGCACACGATCGGCCTGACGCAGCAATTCAGCCCGGCATCACGAGCTCCAGAAACGCATTGCGCCGCATCGTCCGTGTGCCGATTCGCATGCGGAGCGCCGTCACGAGCATTCCGGCGGACATCCGTGCTCCGTCGCGTCCGTGGAGGAACGTGTAGCGATGGTCTCCAGATGCGGCACCGTCAGCTCCCGGATGAACGCCGGAGGGCGTTCACAGAGGAGCGAGCCCGGCTACCATCGCAATCAATGCCGCATCCTGCTGGAGCAGGACGGTGCGGAGATCGAGAACGACACGGCCATCGTCGATGCGCGCAATGATCGGGGGGTCGAGCGCGCGCAGCCTCGTCGCGAGATCGTCGGCGGTGAGCGCAGAGTGGGTGAGGGCGATCAGTCGTGTCGGCAGCGATGCCCCGGGCGCGCTGCCGCCGCCTATCGTCGACTCTCCATCGATGACGGAAGCGCCGAACCCGCTCTTCGCGAGCGCGGCCGCTGCGCGTTCTGCCCGCGGACCGACCTCGCCGGCGGTCAGCGTCATCATGCGGAGCACCGGGACATCCGACAGTGCGCGGCCCGCCGCGTAGTGTTCGAGCGTTGCCTCGAGGGCCGCATACGTCATTTTGTCCACTCGCAGCGCACGCATCAGCGGATGACGCTTCACTGCGTTCACGAGTCCATCGGCGCCCGCGACGATGCCCGACTGGGGACCGCCGAGCAATTTGTCGCCGCTGAACATCACGAGGTCCACGCCGTCGGTCAGGCTTTGAGACACCAAGGGTTCCTCGCGCAATCCAGCTACGCCAGGCACCGGCTCCAGATACCCGCTGCCGAGATCTTCCGCGAGCGGAATGTTGAACCTTTTCGCGAGGTTGGCGAGATCAGCCGCTGTGGGCCGCTCGACGAAGCCTTCAATCCGGAAATTGGAGGGGTGCACGCGCAGGATCAGCGCCGTGTTCTCGCTGATCGCTGCGGCGTAATCGGCGACGCGCGTGCGGTTCGTCGTGCCCACTTCACGCAGAATCGCACCCGACTGCGCCATCACGTCGGGTACGCGGAAGCCCCCGCCAATTTCGACCAGCTCCCCGCGGGAGATCACCACCTCGCGCCCCGCCGCCAGCGCCGCGAGCGTCACCAGCGTCGCCGCCGCGTTGTTGTTCACGACGACGGCAGCCGCGGCTCCGGTGAGCTGACAGATCAGACGTTCCGCATGCACGTCGCGGCGCCCGCGGGCGCCGCTGGCCAGGTCGTACTCGAGATTGGTATAGCCGGCCGCCAACTCCGCGACACGCGAGGCCGCGGAAGAATCGAGCGGCGCGCGCCCCAGGTTGGTGTGGATGATGACCCCGGTCGCGTTGATCACCGCGCGCAGCGACGGGGCGGCGGCGCGAGCGAGCCGCCCCGGCACGCCTTGTTCGATGGCACCCACGACATCGCTCGTCAGTTCGCCCGCTGCCGCACGTGCGCGAACCGCGGCGGCTTCCGCGCGCAACGCCTCGATGAGCGCACTCCTGCCGTAGCGCGCCTCGAGCGGGCGCATGGCCTCACGCTGGCGGAGCTGTTCTATCGAAGGAATGGAGCGCATCTCGGCACGGCGATGTTGCCACTTTTGGTGCTCGTGGCTTTCAGGATATCATCGCCATTCTTCGTCTCACACACCATGAAACCCTCGGAACCGCCCGTGCAAACGACTTCCGACAACACGGCGCCGCACGTGCCGGTACCCGCTTACCGTCCCGTCGAGCGGTTCTGGCCGTACGTCGATCTGCCCGAGCAGCCGAGCGACGAGGAGCTCGCGAAGCTCGATCCCGAGCTGAGCGAGGCGTTGTTCGGCACGCCGCGGGCGCCGTTCTCCATCTCGCTCGAGTTCCCGCGCTTTGATGGACCGGACTACGAGCGCGCGCTCGCGCTCGCGCGCGCGTCGGTGGAGTATCGCGAAATCGGTCCGGAGGCCATGCGGCGGCACCGGGCGCGCTTCTATCCCGCCGACGCGCTGAAGCTCCGCGAGCTGTTCGAGATCGTCGGCCGCTTCGACGCGTGTGACGTGCTGATCGATGACCGCCCCGTGCCCTACGCCCGGGAGTTGTGGCTCCCGCTGACGTGGTTTCTCATCCGTTGACGGGGGTGGCGCGCGGTGGCCCAGCCGACCGACATCCAGCGTGATCTGCTGGCGCTGACCGCGGATCTGAAGCGGCTCGAGGCGGAGTACAACATGTTCTTCGCCGGCCGCCTTCCGCGTCCGCCATGGGAAACCCGCGGCCGGGTCGAGGCGCTCATCAAGCGCTGGGACCGCGGGCACATTCAAGGGTCCGCCGAACGATTCCGCTTCGAGACCCTCCAGTCCCGCTTTCAGACGTTCGTGGATCTCTGGGATCGCGGCATGCGCGCGCGCGAAGAAGGGCGCCCGGGACCATTCATGCAGCCTCCCCCGAAAACGCCGCCGAAAAAGAAAGCAGAGCCGGGGGAGAGCAAGGTGCTCCAGGTGACAGCGTTCATAGATCCGATGCGCGAGATGGACAAGCTGCACTCGCTCTACGACACCTTGATGGACGCCCGCCGTGAGACCGGAGGCGACGTGGTGCCGTTCCACAAGTTCGCCGCGCTCGTGAAGGACCAGGTCTCGAAGCTCCGCGAGTCCGGGAACCCTGAGGTTGCCTTCCGGGTCGCGATGAAGGATGGAAAGGTGAACTTTACGGTGCGGGGGTTGAAAGGCGCGAAGGAGTGATCCGGAGGCGCCGCGAGGCGCCCCCGGTTGCTAATCGAAAGTCAGCTTGGTTTGGTGACGTTGCCGGCCTGCGGGCCCTTGGGACCGTCAACGATTTCGAATTCGACCGCCTGGCCCTCCTCGAGCGTCCGGAACCCGTTTCCCTGGACCGCCGAGAAGTGGACGAACACGTCGCTGCCACCTTCGCGTTCGATGAAACCGTAACCCTTGGCGTTGTTGAACCACTTGACCTTGCCTGTGATACGCATCGTACTTATCCTGCCTTGCAATTGCGCGGCGCGCGCCGCCTGACACCCGCCCGCCACCGTCCGGTGGATGGCAGCGGACACAAAAAAAGACCGCGAGTGCGCGGCCTCGGCTTACGACGCTGGCCCGCCAGCGCCAAACCCATAGTACCGGCGTTAGGCCGAAAAAGTCAAGAAAATCGGCACTTATGCGTGCAATTCTGAGCGTGTCGGACAAGAGCGGGCTCATCGAGCTCGGCCAGGGGCTGGCCGCCCGCGCGGTCGAGCTCGTCTCGACCGGCGGCACCGCCCGAGTCCTTGCGGCGGCCGGCCTTCCGGTCGTCGGCGTATCCGACGTCACCGGGTTCCCCGAGATGATGGACGGTCGGGTGAAAACGCTCCACCCCGCGATTCATGGCGGCATCCTCGCGCGCCGCGATCGTCCGGACGACCTCCAAGCCATTGCCCGGCACGGCATCACGCCTGTCGATCTCGTCGTCGTGAATCTGTATCCGTTCGCTGAGGCGGCGTCGAACCCTGACATGCCGTTCGACGGGCTCGTCGAGGAGATCGACATCGGCGGGCCGAGTCTCCTCCGCGCGGCGGCGAAGAACTTCCGCGATGTGCTGGTGGTCGTGGATCCCGCCGACTACCCGAAAGTGCTCGAGGAGCTTGCCCGGGATGGTGGCGCGACGCTGGCGTTCCGGTTCAGACTGATGCAGAAGGCGTTCGCGCACACTGCGCAGTACGACAGCACTATTGCCATGACGATGAAATGCGTCGATACGGCCGGTGGTGTGATGACCCGACTGCCGATGACGGCGAACCACGGCGAGCGAAGGACGCTGCGGTACGGAGAGAATCCGCACCAGAAAGCGTCATGGATCGCGGGCAGTATGCCGCATCGCGCGCCCTGGCAGGTGCACCAGGGAAAGGAATTGTCCTACACGAACCTGCTGGATCTGGATGCGGCCGCCAGGATCGTGCTCGAGTTTTCCGAGCCGGCGGCAGTGTTCATCAAGCACACAAACCCGTGTGGCGTCGCGACCGCGGCGACGATCGCCGAAGCATGTGTGCGCGCCAGGGAGGCCGATCCGCTGTCCGCATTCGGCGGCATCGTCGGTGTCAACCAGGCCGTGGACGCCGACACGGCGCGTGCGCTGACGTCCACGTTCATCGAGGCGGTGATCGCGCCGTTCGTATCCGGCGAGGCGAAGTCGATTCTCGCCGGTAAGCCGAACCTCCGCGTGGTGACCGCAGATTTCGCGACGCTCGTTCCGGCGTCGTCCGAGCCGGTCGAGGAAGTGCAGTCGTTTCTTGGCGGCGTCCTTCTGCAGGAGCCGGATCGGGTGACAGAGGCACAGGATCCATGGCCGCTTGCCGACTTTCCGACCGTCGTGACGAAACGAATTCCCTCTGCCGACGAATGGACCGCGCTGCGGTTCGCATGGCGAGTCTGTGCACACGTGAAATCGAACGCCGTCGTCTTCACCAGCACGGACCGGACGCTGGCGATTGGAGCAGGGCAGATGAGCCGAGTCGATGCGGTGAAAGTGGCGGTGATGAAAGCGCACGGCGGGCTGCAGGGCTCCGTTGCCGCCTCCGACGCGTTCTTTCCCTTCAGGGACGGTCTCGATGCCATCGCTGATGCCGGGGCCGTGGCGGTCATTCAGCCGGGCGGATCGGTGCGCGACGCGGAAGTGATCGCCGCCGCAGACGAGCGCGGAATCGCGATGGTGTTCACGGGGCGTCGGCATTTCAGGCACTGATCCAGCTGTGGCGCGTCGCACTCTCCTTCTGATGCTGCTGGCCGCGGCGATCATCCCGTATTTTCTGGACCTCGACGGCTCGGCGATCTGGGACGCGAACGAGGCGTTCTACGTCGAGACCCCGCGGGAAATGATGGAGCGGGGCGACTACGTGGCGCCGACGTTCAACTATGAGCCGCGGCTCAACAAGCCGGTACTGAGCTACTGGATCGTCGCCGGCTTCTACAAGCTGTTCGGCATCTCCGTCGGGGTCCAGCGCCTGCCGATAGCGCTCGGCGCGATGCTGCTCATCGTGACGGCATTTGGCCTGGCGCGTGCGGCCGAGGATCGCGGGCCGAGCCAAGGCGAGGCTGGCCTGTGGGCGGCGCTCGGTCTGGCCATCGCCCCGCGCCTCGTCATGTTCGCGCGCCGGATCCTGATCGACATTTACATCTCGGCGTTCATGGCGCTGACGCTGCTCTGCTTTGCTCTCTCCGAGCGCTACCCTCACCGCCGCCGGCTGTTCCTCACGTTGATGTACGTGGCCGTCGGCCTGGGCGTGCTGACGAAGGGACCGGTCGCGGCCGCCGTGCCCGGGCTCGTGTTCGCCGTGTATCTGCTTGTCCATCGTGAGGCCTGGCGGGTCAAGGAAATGATGCTGCCCGCCGGTGTGGCGATCGTGCTCGCCATCGTCGCGCCCTGGTATGTCGCGCTGTATCAGCGGGATGGGTGGACGCCCATCGTCCCGTTTTTTCTCGGCGAGAACTTCGACCGGTTCGCGGAGGGCATCGGGGTCCAGGATCGCGGGCCGTTTTTCTACCTGCCCGTTGTGTTCAGCGACTCGCTGCCGTGGTCCCTGTGCTTGTTTGCGGCGGCGGCCACGTGGGTGCGAGACGTACGGACCCGTTGGTTCGGAACAGAACCATCGGACGATCCGCGTCGCATTCGCACGCTCCTCTGGCTCTGGATCCTGGTCATGGTCGTTTTCTTCTCGTTCTCGGCGAGCAAGCAGGACCTCTACATCTTCCCGATCGTCCCGGCTATCGCCGCGCTCGGTGGTGTCTTCATCGCGGGAGCGGTACGTACAAGCGGCCGCAGCACGCCCCTCTGCGTGACAGCGGCGGCCATCGCCGTGACGCTCGTCTTTCTGGGCGGCGGGATTCTGTATCTGTTCGCATCGGAGCGGACGGTGTACGCGGTGAAGCCAGCGACGGTGATCGGTGTGCTCGCGGTGGCCGGTGGCGTCACAGGCCTCCTGCTCTCCGTCGCCCGCCGTTCAGTGACGGCATTCGTCGTCATCGCCGCAGTGTTCATCACGATCAACTGGATGTTCGTGCTGCGGGTGTTGCCGGGCTTCGAGATCTACAAACCCGTCCCAGGCTTCGCGCAGGTCCTGCAGGAACGGGCCGGGCCCGCTGACGTCATCGCGACCTACGACGTCGCGCTGCCGAGCCTGGTGTTCTACCTTCGCCGTCACGTGGACATGTGGTTCGATCCCCAGCAGCTGGTGCGCGCGCTGGGCTCGGACAGGACGGTCTATGCGATCCTCACCGAGGCGAACTACGCGGCGATGGCGCCGGCACTCCCGCCCGCCTGCGTGATCGATCGCCGGCCGACCTTCGACGTGAAGCTGAAGAACGTGCTCGTGCGTGCGCCACCCCCGGATCTCGTCCTGATCACAAACAGGTGTAAGTAAGCTTTCAGCTCTGAGCTGATAGCTGACGGCTGAGAGCTAACAGCTGTTTAGCGTAGCTCCTCGACCGATACGATCGCCGGACCGAACTTGCCCACGACGATACCCGCCGCGCGGTTGGCCAGGCGGGCGGCGTCCGTCAACGACGCGCCAGCCGCCAGGCCGAGCGCGAGGGCGCCAATCACGGTGTCGCCAGCGCCCGTGACATCTGCGACCTCGCGGGCCTCCGCCGGCAGCTCTATCTCGTGAGCGCCATCGAGCAGCCACATCCCTTGCTCGCCGCGCGTAATCAGCACGCGATCGCAGCCGGCCACGTCCCGGAGCCGCCGCGCCGCCGCGCGCGCTTCGTCGCTCGATCGAACCCGCATGTGCGTGACCGCTTCTGCTTCGTGATGATTCGGCGTGATGACGCTTGCCCCGCGGTAGTAGTCGATGTGCGGCACTTTGGGATCCACGAGCACCGGGATGTCGTGGCGCTTCCCGGCCGCCACGGCCGCGGCCGCCACACCTCGCGAGACCACGCCTTTCAGATAATCGGACACCAGGATCGCATGCGCGGAGCCGGCCAGTGCATCGAGGCTGTCGATCAGGGCGGTCTGCAGCGCGCCGTCGATCTCGCGATCGGTTTCGTAATCGACGCGGGCGACCTGCTGGTTCCGTGTCGTCACGACGCGAAGCTTGCGCGTCGTACATCGCTCCGGGTCCGCGACCAGTCCCGTCGTCCCAATCGAGCGCCGGTCGAACTCCTGGCGCAGCCGTGCGGCTTCAGGATCGGTGCCGACGACGCCGATGGTCTCGGCCCGGCCGCCCAGCGCCGCGACGTTGTTGGCGACATTGGCTGCGCCGCCGAGACGGTACTCCTCGTGGTCGAAACGGACGACCGGAACCGGCGCCTCAGGGGAGATGCGCTCGACGCGCCCGAACACGAAGTGATCGATCATCAAATCGCCGACGATGAGCACCACGCGGTCTCGGAGCCTGTCGAGCAGGCCGGCGCTCATGCCGCCTGCCGTTCCAGCGTTGCCGCCGGCTGGCGGTCCGCTGCGTACGGCAGCGTCATCAGCACGAGGAACAGCATCAGGAACTCGGAGTCGCCGAAGTTGTATTCGAACATGCCGGCCGTGAACATCGCGGTCACGCAGGCGAGCGCGGCCGTCGGAAGCGAGGGCAGCGCCGACACACGCCGCTTCCTGAGAAAGTCCACAACCAGCGTGCCGATGAACCAGAACCAGATGGCGAGCGCGGGGAGCCCACGCTCCGCGGCAATCTGCAGCGGCACGTTATGCAGGTGCGGGTTCAGCTGTTTCTCTGCGGCGGGATCCCGGTAGTGCGGGTACACCTGGATCACGGTCCTGCGTGCGGAACATGATCCGCGCAGCCGCGATGCACGTCACCAGCATGATCAGCCCCGAGTACGTCATGTAGTGACCGAGCGGCCCCTGCACCCGACGTCCCAGGTTGTCGTAGTTGAGGATTCCGTACTGGACGATGCCGTACGCCGCGCTCACGGCGCCGACCGTCATGATCACGTCAATCACGGTCAGGCTGCGACGGCCTCGAAAGAGGCGGTACGCAATCGGAACGATCAGAAACAGCACGAGCTGCTTGCTGTCGCGCAGACTTACCGAGGGATCGACCGAAAAAACCGCGGCGACGAGCGTGGCACCACCGTACGCCGCGAGCGGCCAGAACATGCGCGGGACGTCGATGCGCTCGCGTCCGCGCACGACGACCGCGAGCCACAGAATACCCGTGATGGTGAGCAGGACATACGCTGCGGCGATGGACACTTGCGGCGCCGCGGCGAAGCCAAGCAGCGACACGTACGCTGCCTGCTCGAGGCGGTCCGGACGCTCGATGGTCTCTGGCGCGTCCGTCACGCCGAGAGTCTCAGTACTCGCTCGGCCGCCTTCGTCACGTCGTCGGGCATCAGGGTGGTCAGGCATCGAAAATCGCCAGGCTCGCACACGCGCTGGTCGCAGGGGCGGCACGGCAGGCCGGTCACTTCCACGGACTCGGTTGGAATGCGGCCATCCCGCCATGGCGCCGATCGCGCCGGCAGAGTCGGACCGTAAATCCCGACGACCGGCGTGGCGGTGGTCGCCGCGATGTGCAGCGGCCCTGTGTCGCCGCCCACGAACAGGCGGCTCCGCCCGATGAGCGCGCGCAGCTCGGAAAGGTTGAAATCTCCGAAATCGACGACGCGCCGGGCGCGGTCGGGTCCCAGCGCGTCACGCGCGGCCGCCGTGATCCGCGCCGCGGCATGGCGGTCGGACGGGCCGGAGCTCAGGATGATCCGCCGTTTCGCTCCCGACGCGGCCAGGCCCTCCACGACCCGCGCGAACGCCGGTTCAGGCCACCGGCGGAAAGGGTTGCCCGCGCTGACGTGGATGACGACGACCTCGTCATCGGTCCGGATGCCCGCTTGATCGAGCCGCTGGGCGATCCGCGCATCGGCCGCCGGGTCCACGAGCATTTCGACCGCGTCCTGCAGTGGATCCGGCATCTGCCCCGGCCATCCCTCGATTGCTTCCAGCAAATCCCATTGGTTCACCACAGAATGGCGCGGCCGCAACTCCCGCGGCCGGCTCACGGTCCGCGTATACATCCAGGAGCGGCCATGGATGTCGTATCCGATTCGCTGCCGCGCTCCGGTGGCGAGTGAGAGCCACGAGCTGCGTGGTCCGCCGTGCAAGTCGACCGCGACGTCGAACCGGCAACGCCGCAGCCGCCAGCCGAGCGCGATGTCATCAGCGATGCGCGCCAGCCCACGCGTTCGCCCCGCCACGATGACGTCGTCGAGGTGGGGGTTGCCCGCGACGACCGGCGCCGCCGCCTCTTCGACGAGATATGTCAGCCGTGCATCAGGAAAGGCCCGTTTCAGCGCTCTGATCGCCGGCGTTGTGAAGACGACGTCGCCGATGAGTCGCAGCCGAATCAACAAAATGTTCATCTGAGCCGTGCATCCTGCACGTGCACCGTTCACTGTTCGATAGTCGCCTCGTCGATGAGCATGACCGGGATGTCGTCTTTGATTGGGTACACCCGCTTGCACTGCGCGCATTTCAGCGCCGTACCGTTCTTGACCAGGTCGACTTTCGTTTTGCAATTCGGGCAGGCCAGTATTTCGAGCAGCTCAGGATCGACAGGCATTCCACACCCCGTCAGCGAGTAAGGCCGGAGAACCAGGGACGGACTATTATAATCAGTCAGATGCGGGCCATATTGCTTGCGTGCCTGTTCGCCGTCATGGCGGCCCCCGCCGCTGCCGGCGCTCGGCATCAGAAGCCAGACAGCACAGCCGGATACTACTTCCTTCTCGGCCGGCATCTCGAATCTGCAGGGAAGATTGACGAGGCGATCGATGCGCACAAGCGCGCGATCGAGCTCGACCCGACGTCCGCGGAGCTGCACGCCGAGCTTGCGGGACTGTTTGCGCGCCAGGATCGCGTGTTCGACTCGGTGCGGGCCGCAGAAGCGGCGCTCGAGCGCGATCCTGCCAATCGGGAAGCCAACCGGATTCTCGGATCCATTTATGCCGCGCTCGTCGAGCAGCGGCGGAAGCTGCGCGCGGGCGATGTCACGTCGCAGTATGCCTCGCGCGCGATTGCGAGTCTCGAGAAGGCTCGCCGCGAAGGCGTGCCGGACGCCGGGCTCGAGCTCACGCTGGGACGGCTCTACGTCCAGACCCGCGCCTATACACAGGCCATCCCGGCGCTGCGGCGGGTCGTCGACGACCAGCCTGGGTATACGGACGCGGCCTTTCTGCTCGCCATGGCGCAAGAAGCCGTCGGTGAGCCTGACGCGGCGATTAGCACGCTCGAGACGACGCTCCTCTACAGCCCGTCGTTTTTCCGCGGCCGAGTGCGCGTCGCCGAGCTGCACGAGAAGCAGGGGCGCTGGACGGAAGCCGCGGCTGCGTATGCGAAGGCGCAGGCGCTCAATACCGCGGCGAGCGATCTGACGGCCCGGCGTGCCGCGGCGCTCATTAATGCGGGCCGTGCGGCCGAAGCGCGCGTCCTGCTCCAACCGGCAGCGGAAGTGGCGACCCCACCAACCGACCCGGCGGTGCTTTACCTGCTCGCGGTGTCGCAGCGGCAGGTGGGCGATCTCGCCGCCGCAGAGATGACGGCTAACAGGCTGCGGGCGCTGGCGCCAGAGGACGTGCGGGGACTCTACGTCATCGCGCAGATTCGCGACGCCAAAGGCGACGCGCCGGGCGCAGAGCGCGCCTTGCGCGATCTGCTCGCGAAGGATCCGGTGGATGCAACCGCGCTGAATTATCTCGGCTACATGCTCGCGGAACGCGGCGAACGCCTCGACGAGGCGATCGAGCTGGTGCAGCGCGCGCTCAAAGTCGAACCGGCGAATCCATCGTTTCTCGACAGTCTGGGATGGGCCTATTACCGGCAGGGGAAGCTGGATCTCGCCGATCCGGCGTTGACGGAGGCTGCCGGCAAACTGCCGCGAAGCTCGGTGGTGAACGATCACCTCGGCGACCTGCGTTTCAAGCAGAAGCGCTACGCGCATGCGGCCGCCGCGTGGGAGCGGTCGCTCGCCGGGGACGGCGAATCGATCAACCGCGCCGAGATCGAGAAAAAGCTGCAGGAGGCGAAGGCGCGTCAGTGAAACGTCTGCTGCTCGTCGCGGCGGCTGTGTGCGCCATTCCTGCGTGCGCCGCAAAACCCATCAAACTGCCTTCGGGCGCCGCCGCGCCGTTTCCGGATTACGCGGCGGCGTACGAACAGACCACCCAGGCGTGCCGGAGTGTCAGGACGCTGAGCGCGGTGATCGGTCTCTCCGGCCGCGCCGGAGGTCAGCGGATCCGCGGCGGAATCGAAGCGGGGTTCGCGGCGCCGGATGATCTCCGACTGGAAGGAGTTGGTCCGTTCGGCCGGGTCATGTTCGTCCTCGTTTCAACAGGCGGCGAAGCGACGCTCGTCCTGCCCCGGGATGGACGGGTCGTGCGCGGGGCGCCGGCCGCCGCGATCGTTGAAGCGCTGGCCGGGGTCGCACTGGGACCAGGCGAATTGCGCGCCGTCGTCTCAGGGTGCGGTTTCGGCAGCGAAACGCCGACCGCCGGCCGAATGTACGGGAAGGGCTGGGCCGCGGTCGACGTAGCTGGCACCACCGCGTACCTGCGGCAGGCGGACGGGCGCTGGGTGATGCAGGCGGCGGTGCGCGGGCCGGTGACCGTCGAATACCAGGACTTCGCATCCGGTCGGCCGGCGACTATCAAACTGCGGACGTCGCCCACACCGCCCGGTGCCGCCGCGGACCTGACGCTCCGGCTCTCGCAGGTCGAGATCAACGTGCCGCTTGCGGCGGAGGTGTTTCGAGTCGACGTGCCCGCGAACGCCGCGCCGCTCACGCTCGAAGAGCTGCGCCGCGCCGGCCCCCTCGGTGGCCATGCCACCCGCTAAGCGCCTGACGTTGACGGCTCGCGCGCACGCCAAGGTCAATCTGGACCTGCGTGTGCTCGGCACAAGGCCGGACGGATACCACGAACTGCGCACGGTCTTCCAGGCGATCGACCTGCACGACTCGCTCGTGTGCGCGGACCGCGCCGGTCCGTTCACGCTCAAGTGTCGTACGCCCGGCGTGCCGCTCGACGACACCAATCTCGTGTGGCGTGCTGCGGCGGCGCTCTGGAAAGCGTTGGGCCGTCCTGGTGAACCGCGGGACACGGCGATCGCCATCAACAAAGCCATCCCCGTCGAGTCGGGACTCGGGGGCGGCAGCGCCGACGCAGCGGCTGCGTTGCAGGCGCTCGCACGGTTGTGGGGCGGCGCGCCGATCACGCTGCTCCGGGAGGTCGCCTCCGGAATCGGCGCCGACGTGCCGTTCTTTCTCGCAGGCGGCACCGCACTGGGCCTGGGGCGGGGTGAAGAGATCTATCCGCTCGTCGACCTTCCGCCCCATTGGGTCGTGATCGTGCTCCCGCCCTTCGGGGTGTCGACCGCAGAAGCGTACGCCTGGTACGACGAGGACCGCGCCGCGGGTCTTCGGGAACCTCGCGAGCTCCAAGTGCTACCGGTGCCGTGGCCCACGCGTGCCGCGCAGATGATCAACGACCTCGAGCCGCCCGTGTTGCGCCGCCATCCGGAGATCGGGACGTTGCGGACGGTGCTGAAGGACGGGGGCGCCGTCGCTGCCGCGATGTCCGGCAGCGGCTCGGCCGTATTCGGCCTCTTTCGAGGACGAGCCGCCGCCTCCCGCGCGCTGCGCCCGCTGTCGAAGGGCGGATCGCGGGCGCTTCTGACGCGCACGCTGACCCGCGCCGAACACGAGCGGCGGGCCCGTCCCGTGGCTCGTCGTTGACCGGCAGCGTCACTCCCGTATACACTTAACCTTTTGCAAACGTGCCTGCGGGCCGCGCAGTACATTCAAGACGATGAGCGACTGGCCCGAGAATCCGGCGTCGGCCGGCGGGACCCAGGTTCCAATGGGGCGTGGCCAAGCGGTAAGGCGCGGGACTTTGGCTCCCGTATCCGAAGGTTCGAATCCTTCCGCCCCAACCACTATGAGTCGCGGACAGCTGAAGCTGTTTTCAGGAAGCGCGCATCCCGCCCTCACTGGCGAGATCGCGGAATTCCTCGGCGTGACCAAAGGGCACGCACGGCTGCTGCGATTTCCGGACACGGAGTGCTCGTTCCAGATTGACGAGAACATCCGGGGCACCGACGTCTTCATCGTGCAGCCGACCTGCGCGGACGTCGACCGGAACCTGATCGAGCTGTGCGTGATGATGGATGCGTTCCGCCGGTCATCGGCGTCGCGCATCACGGCGGTGATTCCGTATTACGGGTACGCACGGCAGGACCGGAAGGACAAGCCGCGGGTGCCGATCTCGGCCAAGCTCGTGGCGAACCTGCTGAGCGCGGCGGGGGCGAACCGCGTGCTGACCATGGATCTGCACAAAGCGCAGATCCAGGGGTTTTTCGACATCCCGGTGGACCATCTGTTTGCGGCCCCGGTGATCATCGACCACTGCTCGCGGCTCGGGCACGAGAATCTGACGATCGTGTCGCCGGATGCCGGCGGCGCCGAGCGCGCCCGGGCTTACGCGAAGCGGCTCGATGCCGAGCTGGCGATTATCGACAAGCGGCGCACCGAGGACGGGTCGGCGGAGGTAATGAACGTGATCGGCGACGTGAGCGGCCGCACGTGCATCATCCAGGACGACATCATCGATACCGCCGGCACGATCGTGAAAGCCTCGATCGCGTTGAAGGAGAACGGCGCGGAACGGGTGCTGGCGTGCGCGGTGCACGGCGTGCTGTCGGGGCCGGCCATCGAACGGCTCGAAGCGGCGCCGATCGACCAGGTGATTATCACCAACACCATCCCGCTCAATACCGAGCGGGCGAAGTGTTGCAAGAAGATCAAGCAGCTCTCGGTGGCCCGGCTCCTCGGCCAGGCCATCCGGAGCATTCACGAAGAGACGTCGGTTTCGTCGCTGTTCGTTTAGCTTTCAGCCGTCAGCTGACAGCTATCAGCAGGACATAACCGCGTGAGCCGCAATCGACGCGAATAAACATCCTCTGAGCTGAGAGCTCAGAGCTGAGAGCTGAGAGCTGTTATGGACGCGACACTGCAGGCGGAAAAGCGCGAGGGGCGGGGGAAGAACGAGGCGCGGCGGCTGCGCGCGAGCGGGCGGATTCCCGCGGTCGTGTACGGCGTCGAGAAGGGCAAGGCGGTCGAGATCGCCGTCGACCCGAAGACGCTGCTGCGCATCCTCCACTCCGAGTCGGGCGTGAACACGCTCATTGGACTGCGGTGGGACGGTGGCGACGCGCGCGTGCTCGTCAAGGAGTATCAGCTCGACCCGATCGACCATCGACTGCTCCATGCCGACTTCTATCAGGTCGCCATGGACAAGAAGCTGACGGTGACCGTTCCCATCCTGCTGCGTGGCGAAGCCAAAGGCGTCAAGCAGCAAGGGGGCATCGTCGACTTCGTCAACCGCGACATCGAGATCGAGGTTCTGCCGGGCGACATTCCCGAGAACATCGCCGTGGACGTCACGGAGCTGCTGCTGAACCAGGGCATTCGCGTGCGCGACATTCACACTGAGGGTGCGAAGTGGACGCCGGTTACCGACGGCGACACGATGATCGTCCACGTGGTCGCGCCAAAGGCGGAAGAAGAGCCACCGGCGGCCGATGTGGTGGCTGCGCCGGTCGCGGCGGCCGAGCCCGAGGTCATCAAGAAGGGCAAAGTCGAGAAGCCGGACGAGGAAAAGAAGTAGCCGCGTAAGCCGTGAAACTGATCGTCGGCCTCGGGAACCCGGGCCGCAAGTACCAAGGCACGCGGCACAACGTGGGGTTCGACGTGGTCGACGCGATCGCCGCGCGTCACCGGCTGGAGTGGGGATCCGCCAGAGCCGACGCGGTGATCGCGCGCTGGCGGGAATCGGACGTGCTCCTCGCGAAGCCGCTCACGTTCATGAATCTGAGCGGGCAGGCGGTCGGCGATCTGCTCCGGTTCTTCAAGATCGACCTGGCCGATATGCTGGTCATCGTCGATGACGCGGCGCTCGAGATCGGGCGGCTGCGGGCGCGGCCGTCCGGATCGGCGGGGGGCCACAACGGGCTAAAGTCGCTCATCGAGCTGCTCGGAACCGAAGAGTTTCCGCGGCTGCGGGTGGGCATCGGGCGCGGTGATAACCGGCGCGACCTCGCGGATCACGTGCTGGCGACATTCGAGCCGCAGGAACGGACGATTGTCACCGAAGCGGTCGGCCGCGCCGCGGACGCCGCCGAGCTGTTCGTCACGGAGGGGATCGCACCGGCGATGAATCGATTCAACCGGAAAGAAGACGCGGAGTAAGAGACGCATGAGTACGTCCAGACAGTACGAGCTCGTTTACATCGTGACGCCTGAAGCTTCCGAGCAGGAGGTCACCGATCTGCACACCCAGATTG
>JAIVJE010000009.1 GCA_020200195.1 Acidobacteriota bacterium
ATCCAGGTCTAGGTCATTTTGTTTTTCAGGAGGATAAACCAGCAATGCGTCTACGCACATTCGCCGCACTGATAGTCGCGCTGCTCCTCGCGTCGCCGCTGGCTGCGCAGGAACAGACCGGCCGGATCGAGGGCGTCGTCAAGGACAGTACCGGGGCGGTGCTGCCCGGAGTCAAGGTGGAGATTCGGAGCTCGACCAGCGGGAATCTGGCGGGCACGGTCGTCAGCGCCGAGTCTGGAGCGTACCGATTCATCGGATTGCTGCCGGGCACGTACGAAATTACGGCCACTCTCACAGGCTTCACTGCTGGCAAGTTCAGCAACATCGACCTGAGGTTGGGGCAGGTGCTCACGATCGACCCCGTGCTGAAAGTCGCCGGCCAGACGGAGACGATCCAAGTCACGGCCGAGTCGCCGCTCATCGACATCAAGCAGAGCGCCAAGGGCTTCAGCATCAGTGCCGAGCAGCTCGCACGGCTGCCTCGCGGTCGCGATTTCACGACGCTCGTGACCCAAGCGCCCGGCGCGAATTTCGAGAACCGTCAGAATGGAATCACCATTGATGGTGCGGCGGCTGCCGAGAATCGATTCATCGTCGATGGCGTCGAGACAACCAACCCGGAGAACGGTCTCCAAGGCAAACGACTGATCACGGATTTCGTCAGTGAGCTCCAGGTCAAGTCCTCCGGATACGCGGCCGAATTCGGCGGAGCGGTCGGCGGCGTCATCAATGTCGTGACCAAGACGGGGACGAACCAATATCGGGGTGACTTCGGCTTCTATTACACAGATGACTTCACGAATGGGACAGCGAGCACCAATCCTCGCCGCGCGCTGCGGTTGACGCCCACGGACACTACCGTGGACGAGTACGTCACGTTCCCTGCGGACGAGTACAAGCAGTGGGACCCCGGCTTCTCCGTGGGCGGGCCGATCCTCAGGGACCGGCTGTGGTTCTTCGGCGGGTACCAGCCCACCTGGTCAACGCAGACACGGACGGCAAACCTCAGCGATTCCACCACGGTTACTAAGGAAAACGACTTCAAGCGACACCATGCCACGGCGAATCTGAGCGGCCTGCTGACCAATAGCACCAAATTCAAGCTCGCCTACAACCAAAGCAGCAGTACCGACAAAGGCGTCTTGCCAGGCCAGAGCTTGTCGAACGAGCGGGGGTCGAGCTCGCCCTTCACGGTGTTCGACACCGACACCGTGAGCCCGAACTGGGCGTTGTCGGGCAACATCGACTTTGTCGCGTCCAACAACTTCTTCATCGGCGCCCGGGGTGGATACTATTTGCAGGATCAGTACACCAATGGCATCCCGGTTGGCCCGAATTTCATCTACCAGACGTCGAACATTGGTCTGGCCGATGTGCCCACGCAATTCCAGAACGTCACTGGGTTTCGCACTTTCGGCACGAACTTCGCCATCGGCGAGAATAAATACGGGCGCGTCAATGCCACGGTCGACGCCACGTATTACGCGAACTTTGGCGGGCAGCACACGTTCAAGGGTGGCATTCAGGCCGACAGGCTTGCGAACTCGGTAGACGAGGGGGAAACCGGTAATCGAGTCCTGCTCTTCTGGAACCGGTCGTTCCAGAGCCAGCGCGGCCCGTTCGGGTACTACCGAGTCCGCAGCAACGCGGTGGATATCAAGCGGGGGTTCATCACCCAGGGCGAGATCAGCAACACGAACGTCGGCTTGTTCATTCAGGACGCGTGGACGATAAATGATCGGCTGACGCTGAACCTCGGCATCCGGGGCGAGACAGAGAGCGTACCGAACTACACGACCGCGCAGGGGAGCTCTGACGTCGCCGTCGAGTGGGGGTTCAAAGACAAGCTCGCGCCGCGGGTAGGTTTCGCTTGGGATGTTACGGGCAACGGAAAGAACAAGCTGTATGGCAATTGGGGTGTGTTCTACGACACGTTCAAGTTGGAACTCCCGCGCGGGTCGTTCGGCGGCGACAAGTGGCTCGAGTATTGGTTTACGCTGGAGCGGCCGGACTACGCGAATCTGATCTCGAACCCGAATTGTCCACCGGCGTGTGACGGCAAGTTGATTCTGGGACCGGTCGACTTCCGGCATCCTTCGAACAGTCCCGAGGACAACCTGCTCGATCCCGATATCGATCCGTACAGGCTACAGGAGGCGTCGATCGGTTTCGACCGCGAGCTGAGTTCCCGGATGTCGGTCGGCGTGCGCTACATTCACAAGCAGGTCGACAAGGCCATCGAAGACGTCGGCACGCTGGACGACGACCAGAACGAAATCTACTACATCGGCAACCCCGGATACGGCGTTACGGCCCAGCAAGTCTCTCCTCAGGGCCTGCTCATCGCAGTACCGAAGGCAAAGCGCGACTACGATGGCGTCGAGTTCCTCTTCGACAAGCGGCTTGCGAACCGGTGGTCGCTCCGTGTCAGCTATCTCTGGAGCCGCCTGTGGGGTAACTACTCCGGCTTGACGCAATCGGACGAGGCGGCTGGCTATGGGTTCCGGAGCAGTCCGAACGTGGGTCGCAATTTCGACAATATCCTGATGACGTATGGACAGGACGGCAAGCCCGTATACGGCCGACTTGGCACCGACCGTCCGCATCAGGTCAAGACACAGTTCGCCTACGACGTCCCGATTGGCACGACGGTGGGAGTCAACTACCGGATCGGCAGCGGCGTGCCGGTGACGCGCGAAGCAGCTGCGATCGAGGGGAACAACTTCCCGATTCAGTACCGCGGCCGGCTGAGCGACGGCCGGACCGACCCGCTGAGCCAAGCCGACTTGTTCCTGCAGCACGAGTTCAAGCTGGGTGGCGGATCACGGATCCAACTGACTGCAACGCTCAACAACCTGTTCGATCAGGAGACCGAGATCAACCGGTTCTTCCGCGAGCTCTCGGCCTCGTCCGGGGCTGCCGTGAACTTCAACGACGCGGATTTCTTCGCTGGGCGCGTCAACTTCGACCAGGAGATCGCACGACTTGGCGACCCGCGCATTGTGCGAGACCCGAGGTTCCTGAAGAGCGACGCATTCCAGGGGGCGCGCGAAATCCGCTTCGGCGTGAAGTTCCTGTTCTAACTGCAAGAATGGCTGTGGGGGTGTGCGGTCTGACCGGCACTCCCACGGCCGGCCTTTTTCCTGCCATGCGAGGCTTCGCGATCGTCGGCGCCGCCTGCATCGTCGCGTGCTGGCTCTCCCCACATTCAGCCGCGGCACGGGTCGTAGTGCCGTCGTCAGGGCAGCAGAGCGTAGAGCTCCCCGATCCGCGCGCCCGTGAGGAGGCGAACAGGCATCACCGACAGGGATGGCAGTATCTCTCCGTGGAGGCATGGGAGAACGCGCGCGACGAGTTCCTGAAGGCCATCCGCATCGTCAAAGTTTTCCCCAACGCATACTACGGACTCGGAAAAGCTCATATGGGTCTTCGGGCGTACGAGAAGGCCGCCGAGGCATTCTCGATGTGCCGCGACCAGTACACGATGCTAGTCGGCTCTGAATTCACTCGACAGCTCGCATCCAGGCAGCACCGCCAGGATCAGATCCAGGAGCTTCGCGACATCATCCGCGAATTGCAAAATTCGCGAGCGAACCAAAACAGGGCGGCCCAGGGTATGCCCCAGAGCCGTCAGGTGAGAGATCTTCAAGGGTACCTGCGACAGATTGATGATTTTGAACGATCGGGCCGTTCGTTGACACCAGAGATGTCGGTGCCAGCCGAAGTCTATTTGTCTCTGGGAAGCGCTTTATTCCGGTCGAGCAAGCTGAAAGAGGCCGAGGCCGAGTACCGCAATGCCGTCAAGGCCAAGCCGGATTTTGGCGAGGCGTACAACAATCTGGCTGTCGTGTGCCTGCTCATGGGGCGCGCCCGCGAGGCCGACGATTTCGTGAAGAAGGCTGAGAAATCTGGTTTCAGGGTGAACCCACAGCTGAAGGACCAGATCAGAGCCAAGTCATAGCGGAGCGCGGCGGTCGATATCCACGCGTTGTCTCCAGTAACCTTTGACCCGCGGACTCCGGCCGCTGGTTTTCTTCCTTAACGCTCTATCGATGGACGCAGACACGGTCACCGCGTACGTGTCGCTTTCGCTCGGCAGCGCGCTGCGATCCGTCCCCAACTGCCATCCGCTTGACTACACCCGCAGGACGATCGGATCGTCGTCGTTGACCAACGCGAATCGTCAGGCTCCGGGGGACAGGGGCCCCCGGATAAGAATGGATGCCACGAAGATCACCCTTGATGCGTATTTCGATCTGCCGGAGACCAGCCACCCGATGGAGCTCCTGTACGGGATCGTGCACGAGCCGCCGGCGCCAAATTACGTCCATCAGTCGGTCGTCACGCGACTGACCACGTCGTCGATCGGCACGTCCGCCGCAACCGGCTTGGCCGTGTCTGTGTGTCGCCAGTTGACGTCGTCTTCGATGAAGCTGCCGCGCTGGTGCTGCAGCCGGACGTCATCTTCATCTCGGGCGCGCGGCTGAGCATCATCGGCGATCGCGTCTGGGGTCCGCCCGATATGACGATGGAGGTCCTCTCACCGGGAACCGCTCGGCGCGATCGAACGTTGAAGATTGACTGCTACCGCCGGTATGGCGTTCGGGAATCCTGGCTGCTCGATCCCGTGGCTCGCGCGGTGGAAGTCTTCGCGTTCGATCGCCAGCCTCTCCCGCTTTCACCGGAGAGGTTCGAAGGCGCCTCGCTCGTTCGATCTCGCGTCCTGCCTCGTCTCCGGCTGCGCGTGAGCTCGTTATTCGAGGTCTGAACTGCGATCAACGCGTCAGTTGGTCCGTCGATCGGTCGATCCGTTGATCGATTGAAGCTTGTGCGCCAGCATGGGCCGGCAGCGTCAGCCGGAAGCACGCGCCTGGGCCGTCGCCGCACAGCTCGAGCGAGCCGCCGTGCGCCGCGGCGATGCCGTGCGAAATCGACAGGCCGAGACCCGTCCCCTCGCCGACTTCCTTGGTCGTGAAGAACGGTTCGAAGATCCGGCCCCTGACTTCGGTCGGGATTCCCGGGCCGTCGTCTTCGAGTTGAAGGACCTGTTGGCCGGTGGCAGCGGCGAACGTGCTGATCGTGATCGTGCCGCGTCCGGAGTCGCCGTTGATCGCGTGCTCCGCGTTCAGCAGGAGGTTCATGATCACCTGCTGTACCTCGTCGCGATTCACGAGCACGGGCAGCGGCGTCTGATGGGAGCGCAGTAACACGATGATGTCGCGCTGCTGCAAGTGGTATCGCCTCAGCTCCACCACGGTTTTCACGATCTCGTTCAGATCGGCGGCTACGCGGTTCGGCGTGCTGCGCCGCACGAACGACAGGAGGTTGCGGACGATCTGGCCGGCGCGCGCCGCCTCGCGCCCGAGGAGCTCCAGGTCTCGACGGGTGGACGGGTCGGTGGGACTGTCCATCATCAATTCGACGCAGCCGACAATGGTCTGTAGCGGATTGTTGATCTCGTGAGCGACGCCGGCGACGACCTCTCCCATCGCGGAGAGCCGCTCGCTCTGTACGAGCTGGTCGCGCAACCGCAACTCGTCGGTGATGTCCCGCTCGACGCCGACGAAATAGGTGATCCGCTCGTCCGCATCCTTCAGCGGCACGACGGTGCAGGAAACGGGGAACGTGGATCCGTCGCGGCGGCGGCGGACGATCGTGCCACGCCAGACGCCATGTTCGGCGGCGGCGGCCGAAATATGAAGGCCGAGCTTTTCAAAACCGCGTTCCATCAAGTCCGTGAACGACAGTGACGTCAACTCGCTGCGTGAATAGCCCATGATCCGAAGGAACGAATCGTTCGCATGCGCGAACTGGCCGTCCGCCCGCGTAATCAGAATCAGATCTTTCGTCTGCTCGGTGGCGGCCGCGAGCAGCTTCAGGCGCGCATCGGCACGCTGGAGCTCGCCGCCTTGGGCGACGAGCCGCAGCGTCAGCAGTCCCAATCCGCCGACGGTGAGCAGGCTCGTGACGAGCATGCGCACGGAATCCCCCGTGGGGTCGGCCGGTCGTGCAAACAGCCACCCGTAGCCGATGAGCGGAATCAGGAAGACCGGGACGGCCGCCAACAACACCGGAGCCGCCGGAGCGGGCATTTCGATCGGCTGGTCCTCGCGCGAGGAGGGGGGCGCCGTGATCGCGGCCCAGGCGTAACACAGTGCCGGCGCGATCCAGGTGAGGTCATACAACGAACCGGACTGGTACTCGCCGCGCTCAATCGCGATGTTCACCGCGAACCGGCCGACGAACCCGAAGCCGGCACCGAGCGCCAATCGGATGTAGGTCCGGCCCCAAGGCGTGTCGCGGGCGATCCAGGCCGCCCCTACGGTGCCGAGCAGCAGCAGCAGGCGATTGGTCTGTGCGAGCGTGAGCAACGTGTCCTGAACCGGAGCGCTGCCCGGCACGACCACCGGGATCATCACGAAATAGGTGTAGATGAAACCGGCCAGCAGCCCGTAGCTGGCAAGATCGACGCTGACGGTCGGTGCCGCTTCGGATCGGGTTCCGAGGTGGGGCCGCGCGAGGAGCGCAATCAGCGGGCAGGTACCGCCGCACAGGCTGAAGAGCGTGTGCCACTGGAGCCAGGACGGCTGCTTCAGAACGATTTCGCCGAATGCCCAGCCGAGGTGCCCGACGACCCACAGGGCCATGCCGATCGCCAGCACATCCCAGAACAGTCGCTGGCATCCCACCCATTCGCGCCGGCGAATGAAGACGATGACGCTGACGGCGAGCGGCGGCAGGACCAGTCCGCTGTTACCGAACAGGGCGAGGGCAAGCGGGTGCCCGCTGAGCGCCCAGCCGCCCACCGCGTACAGAATGAGATAGGCCAGGCCAATCGAGGTATAGGCCATGTTTGGTGCTGGCCGAGCGCTGGGGGTGTAGACCTCGGCGTCCACTAATTAGAAGTGTAGAAACACTTTAGCACGATTCGCCAGGATTCGGAAGTTACAGCGACTCGACGTCGATCTGCGCCCGCTGCAGCTTGCCGCTGAAATCGACATAAATCGATTTCCACTCCGAGAAGACATCCAGCGCAGCTCCGCCAGCCTCGCGGTGGCCGTTACCCGTGTGCTTGGTCCCCCCGAATGGCAGGTGCACTTCGGCGCCGATTGTGGGCGCGTTCACGTAGAAGATCCCGGTATACAGGTCCCGCATCGCGGTGAATGCGCGGTTGATGTCCTGCGTATAGATCGACGCCGACAGGCCATACTCGACGTCGTTGCCGATGTCGATCGCCTCGTCCAGTGAGCGGCAGGGCATTACGGATACAACCGGTCCAAAGATCTCCTCGCGGGCGATGCGCATCCGCGTGTTGACGTCGGCGAAAATGGTCGGCTCGTGGAAGTATCCTTTCGCGTGCGTTCCCGCGGTCAGGCGGTTGCCGCCGGCCACGAGCCTGGCTCCCTCGTCGCGTCCGATCTTCACGTATTTGATCACGGTGTTGAGCTGCCCTTCGCTGTTCGAGGGCCCCATCTGGGTCTCGTCACGCAGGCCGTCTCCGATGACCAGCGACTTCGCCCTCGCGACGAACTGCTCGAGGAACGGCTTGTACACCTTTTCGTGAACGACGACTCGGCTGGCTGCCGTGCAGCGCTGCCCGGTCGTGCCGAAGCCTCCCCACAGGCACCCGTCCACAGCCAGCTCGAGATTGGCGTCCTCCATGATCATGATGACGTTCTTGCCGCCCATCTCCAGGTGGACTTTCTTGAACCCCGGCGCCGCCGCCTGATTGACGATGCGGCCGACGTGCGTCGAACCTGTGAACGACACGACGCGCACCACATCGTCTGTGGTCAGGGGCGTGCCGACCTCCTCCCCGTCTCCGGTGACCATGTTGACGACACCCTTGGGTATCCCCGCCTCTTCGAGCACCTTGACGAAGTTGACCGCCGACAGCGGCGTCGTCGACGCGGGCTTGAATACGACGGTGTTGCCGCACACGAGCGCTGGGATGATCTTCCAGGATGGAATCGCCATCGGGAAATTCCACGGCGTGATCACCGAGCAGACGCCGAGCGGCTGGCGCACAGACATCGCAAACTTGTTTCGCAGCTCCGACGGCACGGTCTGACCGAACATCCGTCTTCCTTCGCCGGCCATGTAGAAGGTCATATCGATGGCCTCCTGCACGTCGCCGCGAGTTTCGTTGAGGACCTTGCCCATCTCGCGCGTCATGTCGCGCGCGAACTCTTCTTTCCGCGACACGAGCATCTGCGCGACGCCGTACAGCAGTTCCGCGCGCCTCGGCGCCGGGACCAGCCGCCACCGTTCGTACGCCGATGCGGCCGCGGCAAGCGCGGCCTCCACATCCCTGCGCGTCGATTGCTGAAACACGCCGATGAGGTCGTCGGTATTGGCAGGGTTCCGATTCTCGAACGTGCTGCCGGACGCCGAGGGCGCCCACCGGCCGTCGATGTAGTTATGGTAAACGGTCGCGCTTATCGTGCTGGGCATAACGGAACATTGTACAAAGGGAAAAGGGAAAAGGGAGGGTGCTTACAGGCTGTCGTCGGCGATTTCGGCATCGATGATCGGCTGCGGCTCGCGAGACCGTCTAAGGGCCTCCAGAAACTCGGCGATAGCGGCCGACACGTGTTCTGAGGGCTCGATGAACTCGACTCCCGTGCGGTACAGGACGATGCCGTCCTTCAACTCGCCGATGTGGCAGTGCGCGATCCGCCCCTTGACCACCACCGAGTGTTCGCCAAGCGATAACCGGAAATCGTGGAGAGAGTCGAGCTGCAGAGCGAACGGTGTTTCGACCTGCGAACCGCCCTGGCTGACATCGAGGATAGTCATGGGCTGGAAGACCTTTACCTCCCCCTGCAACTGCCCGGGGACCGGCACACGCTCCTTGTCCCGTTTGTCCGGGGTCATCCTGACAAGTATCGGCGCCAATCCAACCGGCCTGCAGTCGGCCTCAGCGGAACCACCCGTGCCGAACCGTCGTGCGGAACCAATCGCGTGGAACCACCTGTGTGGAACCACGCGTGCGGAGCGCCCTACTGTTCGTTCCGCGGCGGACTCACATACGCGCTAATCGTGCTTTCGTGGCCGCCGGCACTGACCGCCGCGACGCCGAAGACGTGGTCGTCGATGTTCATGGCCGGTAGCACGTACTCCGTGACGTTGCCCACGAACAGCTCGTGCTCCCAGTCGGGGGCCCAGGCTTCCCGCCAGAAGATCCGGTAGCCGGCGGCGCCCGGCGACGCCGTCCAGCGCAGCCGGGCATCGTATCCGGACGGCCGCCGACTCAGCGTGTTGCTGGCGAGAGCCGGCGGCGGCGGCGCGAGCGCGAGAGTGGCCATCCCGGCCGCGTTTGCGCGGGCATTCTGCGCAAGATACGCGAACGACACGCCGTCAATCGTGTCGTTGGCGTTGTGCTGCATGGCGTAATTCTCGCGCGATTCGCGGAACCCGATCGCGGCGAATCCCGCGGCGTTGAACGCGCTGTGATCGCCGCCGCGACTGAAACGATCCCGGCGCGCGATGAGTCGGAGCTTGTGGGAAGGAACGTACCGCGCCGCCCAGCGGCGGGCGAACTGCGCCAGCGATCGCGACGGGGAATCCTCCGGTCCCTCTGAGTACACCCGGACTGTCGCGCCGTCGACGATTCCGTTGCCGCCGCGCGAGTTGCCGACGATGTCGTTATTGAACAGCGCCTGCACAGGAATGTTGTCGGCTTTGGCTTTCTGGGCGTGCGCGCCGGATCCCCGCAACCCCTGCTCCTCTCCAGCCACGGCCATGAAGACGAGCGTCGCGTCGAACTCGATGCCGCTTTCGACGAACACGCGAGCGAGCTCCATCGACAGGACCGTTCCGCTGCCGTCATCGTTAGCTCCCGGAGCATCGAGATTGGGATCCGCAGGTGGCCGCGGCGGCATCTGACCCCCGGCGGCGCCGGCAGCGCTGCCCTGCCTCCCGGCTCCGGTATTCAGGCCTGCCTGACCGCGGGGCCCCAGATTGAGCGAGTCGTAGTG
>JAIVJE010000010.1 GCA_020200195.1 Acidobacteriota bacterium
GAGATCACCACCAGCGATTACCGCGACCTGAAGCTGCCGCCGATCGAGGGGCGGACCCTGTACCTCGGGAATCCGCCGTACGTGCGCCATCACCTCATCGATCCGAAGTGGAAGGCGTGGCTGACAAAGACAGCGACGACGATGGGGCTCAGCGAGGCGAGCCAACTCGCCGGTCTTCATGTGCACTTCTTCGTCGCGACGGCACGGCAGGGACGTAAGGGTGACTTCGGCGCGCTCATCACGTCGGGGGAGTGGCTAGACGTCAACTACGGCCGCGTCCTGCGCGAGTTGTTCGTTGGACCGCTTGGCGGTCAGAGTCTCACTCTCATCGAGCCCACCGCTCAGCCATTCCCGGACGCCGCCACGACCGCGGTGATCGCATCGTTCGAAATAGGCAACCGTCCGAAGTCTGTGCGCCTCAAGCGGGTCGCAACACTCGCGCAGCTAACCGAAGCGGGGTTGGAACAGGGGCGCGTCGTGCGCCGCGAGCGACTCGGAAGCGCGCATCGCTGGACGCCCCTGACTCGTGGCGCGAAGCAGGAACGCGAAGGATTCGTCGAGCTGGGCGAACTGTGTCGCGTCCACCGGGGCCAGGTGACTGGTTCGAATAAGGTTTGGATTGCCGGTCCGCACGCCGAGGGGCTACCGGACTCGGTCCTCTTCGTGAGCGTCACACGCGCGCGTGAACTGTTCGACGCTGGGCGTGCGCTGACCGATACCACGCCGCTGCGCAAGGTGATCGATCTGCCTGCCGACCTCGACGTCTTCGACAGCACCGACCGAAGGTTGATTGACGCGTTCCTCAAGAAGGCGAAGGCGATCGGAACCGACAAGGGGTACATCGCTCAGAATCGCAAGGCTTGGTGGTCCGTTGGATTGCGCGAGGCCGCACCGATTCTTACGACGTACATGGCCCGTCGCCCGCCGGCTTTCGTTCGCAACATGACCGGCGCACGACATATCAACATCGCGCACGGCATCTATCCGCGGGATCCGTTGAACGACGCCACATTGGATGCCCTGGCGGGGTTCCTTTCGAGGACGGTCACCCAGGCGGAAGGACGCACGTATGCAGGGGGACTGACCAAGTTCGAGCCGAAAGAAGTCGAGCGACTGTTAGTACCGGAGCCGTCAACACTGGTGCAACTTCCGCTCGCCTTCGCCTCTAGTCTGTGACGGATGCCTCCGCCGCCGCAGCTTCTTCAACCACCCCGCTGGACGTCTGATGAACTGGAACGCGATCGTCAGCGTGCGATCGAGATCTTCAGGAAACAGCGCCTCGAGGAACCGCTCGAAGTGTACCTCGAGGCGTACGACGAGAAACAGAAGGCGTTCGAGGATCTGCTCGAGCTGACCGTCGATTTGACCCAGATACGCGAACGCGCGGTCGATATCCTGGCCGACAAGCGTCTGCGCGATGCCCTGCGCTACATCGCTGGGCCACCGATCTGCGACGACGACTGGAAGACTCTGGCGGATGCCACGCGACCGTCGGCGCTTCCCGTGGTTGCAGGAGCACCGTGACCCGAACGATGCTGGGCGCGAGACCGCGAGCGCCGCTCTGGCCTCCGCGGCGATGGCGGCGATGCGCCGCTCCGAAACCGCACGCCGCAGTGAGAGCAAGACGGCACAGGAACTGTTCGTCGAGGATGCGCTGTCGCAGCGCCAGTTCGTTCAAGTCGGCACTCATCCCGTACGCACGCTTGCCGAAGCACCTGAGCCGGGGCAGTTCTGCCGAGAGTCAATGCTGGGAACGCGGAAGGCCGACTTCATCATTGGCCTGCCAGATCGCCGTGTGATGCCTCTGGAGTGTAAGGTGTCGAACTCGTACACGAATTCGATCAAGCGCCTCAACAACGACGCTGCGGTCAAGGCGGAGGTCTGGCGCCGCGATTTCGGCGACATGAACGTGATTCCCGCCGCGGTTCTCAGCGGGGCCTTCAAGCTGCACAACCTGGAAGACGCTCAGCGTCGCGGCTTGACGCTTTTCTGGTCGCACAGCCTTGAAGCCCAGCTACTCGATTGGATCGAGAGGACGCGAACCTAACGCCGTGGCTGGTTCCGGGAGCAAACGCCGCATCGCTTTCTCGGTTCTTCGTGGGGCTGAATGAAGAAGCTCGTTGAGATTACACCCCTGAATACATCAACAAAGCTCGCGTATCGGTGCGAGAGCTGCGAGAACGAGGGCTACATCACCTTGTCCCCGCCGGTCGACACCGACGATTCGGGCGAGCCCATCGATCCTGAGAGGCTATTGGACATCCCGTGTCCGAACTGTGACGGGATCTTGTAGACGATCTCGATCCCGAAACACTTGAAAGACTCTTGAAACTTTGCGCACGAAAACGGCCGTCCCGACCAGAGACGACCCAAAGGTCATTGCGAAAGCCCCAACAAAACCGACGCAACCGGAGACCATCGAGGTCTCCGGCTCGCTAGGATGGGCTCGCAATCCAGGTTGCATCCCGTCCGCGGAAAGGGACGACTCCCACCTGCGTTCGTACGTCTAGCACCGACATCTTCCAGCCCATGAGCGGACGCCGGGCGATACAGGAGGAGTCGTGTCTGAATTACCCGCGCGTCCAAGTCTCGGTCATCTCCGCAAACAGGCGAAAGATCTGCTACGGCGTCTGCGGCAGCAGCATCCTGACATCACGCTCGCCGACGCACAACGCGCGCTGGCGCGCGAGTACGGCTTTGCCAGTTGGCCGAAGCTGAAGGCCCAGGTCGAATTGCTCGCCAAGCTTCCACAGCCTGTGACGTTCCAGCGCTACACGGCGAAAGCGAGAGAAGCGGTGTTCTTTTCCCGGTACGAAGCCAGCCAGTCGAGGAGCCGGACCATCGAACCCGAACACGTCCTGCTCGGATTGATCCGTGCGAGCCGGGGCGTCAAAGCCAGGATCTTCGAGCAACTGGCGGTCTCGCTCGATCGGGCGGGAGCTGGGATGACTTCCGAACCAACCGGGGACGAGCGGGTGTTGTTAGCGACGCGGATGGCAACAGGCCAGCGGGCACGGCGGGTCTTTCGCGCCGCTGCCGAGGAGGCTGACGCCTTGAAACATCAGCACATTGGATTGTGCTCACATCCTGCTAGGTGTGCTGCGTGAGCCTGACTTGGCGGCGGCCACGATCGATCGCGCGGGGATCGACGTGCAGTCGGTTCGTGATGACATCGCGCAACTCCTGAACGAAGAGGCGCTGTAAAAGCCTGCGCGGCCGTCGGTGCGCTGCGCTGCCGACGGCCTCTGCGCGGCTCAAGCGGGGCGTTAGATGCCACATAGTAAGGTCATGCATCCGACCGTTGACTACGACACGATCGCGAGCACGTACGATCGGCGGTACTTGCACAACGATTACTCGGGCATCGAGGAAGCCACGATCGCCTTCGTAGGAAGGAACCCCGACTTCGAGCCAGCGCTCGCGATCGACAGACGCCGGTATCCCGCATCAAGCCAGATTCAGCAGTGGATGCACACAGTTGACTTCGTGGACTGTGTCACCCGCGAGGTTCAGCACATGCCGGGGCGACTTTCAGCGCGGGCCGCACTCGAGCAAGGACGTCTTGACCAGAGCGCGACTTCGCAGCTCAGCGTCCTCACAAACGAGCAGTATCAGCAGGGCATCGATCGCATCCGCAAAGGGATTGAGTCAGCCGAGGCACGGGGCGGCGCGCTCTATTTGACTGCCGCTCTTCGCGTCTATGCGACGTTCGGTTCAGTGCCTTCGTCCTAGGCAACGTCGCGGCGCGGTGCCGAACATCGCCTCAAGTGGTCGGCGGCCGATACAAGATCTCTCTAGGATGCGCCGCTCGTGTATCGTGAACGTATCCAGCGGCTTATTCATTTCGGAGTGCGATCATCGGATCGACGTTGGTCGCGTGGCGCGCCGGGAGGTACGATGCGATCATTGCGACAAGCGCAAACATCGACGCTGCCACGACGTAGGTGATCGGATCCAGCGGCGTTAGACCAAAAAGCAGACCCGTGAGGTACCGCGTCGTGAAGATTGCGCCGGCCAACCCGATCACCAGACCCAGGATCGTCAGCGCTGCACTGTGGCGCAGTACGAGCGCGACCACCCGCCGGCGATCCGCACCCAGCGCCATGCGGATGCCGATCTCGCGCGTGCGCTGTGTCACGGTGTAGGCCATCACTCCGTAGAGGCCTATCGCGGCCAGGCACAGGGCTACGGCGGCGAAGATGCCCAGAAGCACCGCGTACATCCAGGGCCTCGTGATTGAATTCGAGAGGATCTGTTCCATCGTGGCGACGTTGTCGAGCGTCGCCTGCGCTTGCATCTCGCGAATGACCGTCCGGATCTGGCTGACGAGGACGGCCATGTCGGCGGACGTTCGAACGCAGTAGTACGCACCCAGCGGAAACAGCGGTGGGGCGCGAAACGTGCCGTCCGTGGGAACCTGCCGGATATCGATGAAGTACTGAGGCCGGGGCGCTCGATCGAGTCCCTGCTGCCGGATGTTGCCGACGACGCCGACTATTTCGAACGGCAGCTGACGCTGCGTGCCGAGATAAACCACCTGGCCGATCGGATCCCCGCCCAAGAAGTCACGCTGCGCGAGCGCCTCGTTGATGATGACCGCACCGCGCTGGCCTTCGTGGTCTGTTTCGCGGAACCCACGACCGGAGACGATCCGGGCGCCCAGTGTCGTCAGATAGTCAGTGCTGACGAAGCGAATGTCCGGCGCCTCACCGAGCACCACCTCGACTCCGTTGCGCCGCGTTGTCAAGGTAATCGAGTCCCGTAGCTGCACCAGGGGCAGCTGGCGCGCGTAGGCGGCGCCCGACACACCTGGCAGCGATCGAAGACGCTCGACGAGCGTTTCCGCAAAAGTCCGTTGCTGATCGGGCCGCTCGACCGCCGGCACTGTCACTTGAAACGTCAGCAGGTGCGAGGCATCGAAGCCGACGTCGACTGTCGCCAGCTTGACAAAGCTGTGTATCAACAGCCCGCCCCCGACGAGCAGAACTATGGCGAGCGCTGTTTCCAGGACGACCAGCGTGCTCTTTACCCTCGTTTGCGGCGACGTGGTGGCATCGCGCAGAAAGTTCCGCTGTTCCGGGCGGGGTCCTCGAAAGGCAGGCACCAGGCCAAACAGAAGGCCGGTTCCGATCGACAGGACCAGCGCATACCCAAGCACCGTCCAGTCGATCGCCACCTCAGACAGGCGCGGGAAGACTGCCGTCGACCCGAGATCCGCACGCCCCAGCGTCGTCCCCAGTGCCCGGAAGAGCCTCACGCCGAGGTAGGCAAGCCCGGTTCCGGCCACGCCTCCGAGCCCGGAGAGAAGGAGACTCTCGGTGAACAGCTGGCGGACCAGGCGGCCGCGCCCGGCTCCGATCGCCGCGCGCACCGCCATCTCGCGATGCCGTGACTCGGATCGCGCGAGCAGGAGGTTGGCCATGTTGACGCACGCGATGAGGAGCACGACCGCGACCGCGGAGATCAGCACGAGCAACGCGGGCCTTACCGGGCCGGTGACCTCCTCTTGCAATGGGATGAGCTCGAATCGGGGCTGCGCGGGGGCGGCTGCTGAACTTCCGCGCCGGTGTCGCTGGATGGCTTCGAGTTCCGCGGCGGCAGCACCAGGAGTGGCGTCGCCGGCGAGACGCGCGAGGGTCGCGAGGCGGAGAGGACGGACGTTCGCCAGTGCGGTCAGCGCACGCGGGATCCAGAACTGCGCAGTGTCGCGAGGAAACTGGAAGTTGCGCGGCATCACGCCGATCACCGTGTATGCGACGTTTCGCCCGATGGCGCCGCCTCCGGATGCGCCGAGAGGATCGGCGCTGAACGTGAGGACCCGGCCGAGCACCTGCGGGTCACCCCCCAGCCGGTGCCAGGCGTTGTGCCCGAGCACGAGCACGCGCTCGTAGCCGGTGCCGGCCTGCCGGGCCGAAAACGTCCGGCCAAGCAGCGGTTGAACGCCGAGCATGTCGAAGAACCCGCCCGACACGCTGAAGCCTTCCATGCGGATTGCGGCGCCATGGACGATTGCTGTCGGCCGCACCAGGCTGTAGCCGGCGAGCTGCGCTATCGTGTCCGACCGGCTCGAAACCGCCAGCGCGTCGGCGACGTCCATCGCGTCGTACTTGAACGCGGGGCCCTTGCCGTTCCCGATCTCCGGACCCGGAACGGTTTCCCAGACTCGCACCAGCCTCGCCGAATCCCGGTAGGGCAGTGGCTGCAAAAGCACGCTATGCACGACACTGAAGGTCGCCGTGTTGGCACCGATTCCCAGCGCGAGGGTCACGATCGCAACCGTTGTAAAACCCGGTTGTTTCCGCAGCGCCCGGATGGCGAACCGCACATCCTGCGCAAGATCCTCGAGCCATGGCAACCCGCGCTGGTCGCGCAAAGCGTCCATCACCGGCGACGCTCCGGCGATGATCATCGCGTACCGGCCTGCGATGTCAGGGGGAACTCCACGGCGGCGCGCCTCCTCGGCCGCGAGTTCCAGGTGCAGCTGCAGTTCCTCCTGCAGCTCTCGATCGTCGCGCTGGCGATGAAACGTGCCCCGCAGTCGTGCCAGCGATTCCCGGGCCATCCCCCACAGATGGTTGAAGGCGGTCATGGCATTTGATCCAGCAAGGCGCGCATGATCAGCGCGAGGCGGTCCCAGTCGGCCTTTTCGGTCTCGAGAGCGCGGCGGCCCGCAGGCGTCAGGCTGTAAAAACGCGCCCTACGGTTGTTGTCCGTGACACCCCATTTCGCGCGCACCCAGCCGCGCTGCTCGAGACGCATCAAGCCCGGATAGAGGGTGCCCATTCCCAGTTGCAGTGCACCACGCGACACCTGGTCGAGCCGCCCCGCGATCGCATATCCATGCGACGGGCCGAGTACAGCGAGCGTTTGCATCACCATGAGGTCAACCGTGCCCTGCAGCACGGCCGCCTTCTCGTCTCTGTTGGTCATTCGGATGGAAGCTAATCGTGCTCCATCCGTATGTCAAATGGAATCCGTGACGGATAACACCACAGGGATGAGCAAATCGCTTATGATAAGGATCGGGCCAAGGTTCTCTGCCACGGGGACCCCGGCCTCGAATCCCCGTACCGGTACCAGCTCTCATCGAGATATCCGGCAATCAGCCTCGCACCGCGGGGCTTTTTGTTTGTGACATGACGTGATTGGAAAAATCGCGGCTGGCCTCGCACTCGGGTCCGGAGCGGCGGCGCTCGTGCTGCTGCTCGGATGGACGGGCGTGCTCGAGACGCCCGAATTGAAGACGTACGACTGGCGCATGCGCCAGGCCAGCGATGCCTCCTCCGTACATTCCGACATCGTCCTTGTAGAGCTCAGCGACACGACGCTCCGCGACTTCGTGCCGGTCGCCGGGCGGTGGCCGTGGCCTCGCGTGCTTCACTCGACGCTCATCGACTATCTCAACCGCGGGCCGGCGCGCGTGATCGCGTATGACGTGACGTTCTCGGAGCCGGATGCGACCCTCGCCTTCGCATTCGGCGGCGACAAATGGTCGGGATCCGAGTCGGACAAGGCCCTGGTGGACTCGGTTGCAGCCGCCGGGAACGTCATCATGCTGGCCAACGCCGTCGATGCCGGCGCCCAGGGTGAGCAGGTCACGAAGCCTTCCATGTGGCGCGACCCGGGCTATCGCCTGAGTCCCGTGATCGAGGAGCGGCCGGTGATCCTGCCGCCGTTTCAAGGGCTCGCCGATGCGTCGGCGGGACTGGGCCACAATTTTCTGGCATTCGACACCGACGGTCCTGCACGCCGGATGGCCCCGTTCATTCGCAGCCGCGACAACCGTTACCTGCCGTCGCTCGGTATCGCCGCGGCGTTGGCCGCGGCAGGCGTGCAGCCTGGGGAAGTCAGCATGGATGCTGACACGATTCGCGTTCGCGATCGTCGATTGCCGCTGCTCCGGGTCCCGGTGCGCGACGTCGCCGACCCGACGCAGGTCCACGATCAGCTCACGATGCTGATCAACTACCGGGCACCGGCGCTCGTCAACGGCCGGCGCCCCTATCCGTCGTACGAGGTGCGGCACCTCCTCGTGTCCGAAGGTCAGCTGCTCAGCGGAGAGAAGCCGCTGGTCGATCCGGCCAGGTTCAAAGACAAGGTCGTGTTCGTCGGATTGACCGCGTCTGGTCTCCTCGACGTGTTCGCGACGCCATTCGGCGAGGGGACGATGCCCGGCATTCAGCTGCACGCCAGCATGGCGGACAGTGTGCTGTCGAATCGTTTCCTGACACGTGCACCGGATCGAAGCCGGCTGGCCGCGACGATCGCCACCGCGCTCGTGGTGGGTCTGATGTCGTCGATGTTGCCCTTCATCGCCGCGGCCGCCGGGACGCTGCTCGCCATCAGCGGATGGACGTGGTACGCGGTGACCGCGTTTCGCGGAGGCGTGTGGGTGAACATGGCGGAGCCCCTGTCGGCGATGGCAGTTGCGCTCTTCGCCGGCACGGCGTATCGGTATTTCGTGGAAGGCGCCGAGAAGCGGGTCGTGAAGAAGCTGTTCGGGCGGTATGTGTCGAGGGACGTGTACCACCAGTTGATCTCGAATCCCGAGCTCGCGGAGCTGGGCGGGAAACGCCGGGAAATGACGGTGCTGTTCTCCGACATTCGCGGCTTCACGACGGTGACCGAAAAAGGAGACCCCGAGGAGCTGGTGGCGCAGCTCAATGAGTATTTCTCCCGGATGGTGACGATCGTCTTCGACCACAAGGGGACCGTCGACAAGTTCGTCGGCGACATGGTCATGGCCTTGTTTGGGGCACCGCTGGAGGATCCCGACCACGCGGAACACGCCGTTCAGGCGGCGGTCGAGATGGTGCGCGTGCTCGGGGAACTCAATTTGAAATGGGGCGCCGAGGGCCGGACCCAGCTCGATCTCGGCATCGGGATCAGCTCCGGCGGCATGATTGCCGGGAATATCGGGTCTTCCTCCATCATGAGCTACACGGTGATCGGGGATAAGGTGAACCTGGGGGCTCGCCTCGAATCCCTCAACAAGGATTACAAGACCCGCATTATCATTAGCGACGCGACACGGGCACTGCTCACGGGCGGCTACGAAATCCGGCCGCTCGGAGACGTCACCGTCAAGGGCAAGACCAAGGCGGTCGCAATCTTTCAGGTCCAGGTTCCGTCTCCACTCCCTAGCGCAGCAGAGGAAGCACACATATGAAAAACGTGACATTGGCGCTCGCGCTGTTGTTCACCGCGACCCCGGCATTCGCCCAGTTCGGACAGCTCAGCAAGCTCAAGCAGCAAGCCGATCGGGTGAAGAAGCTGTCCGATATGAACATCTCCGACAAAGACGAGCGGGTCCTGGGCGAGCAGGTCAGCACTCTGATCCGGAACGACTTTGGCGTCTATCAGGATGACGCCGTGGCGAAGTACGTCACGATGGTCGGCAGCGTGCTGGCGCAGGCCAGTTCACGTCCCGGCCTCGACTGGCAGTTCATCGTGCTCGACACGGACGGCGTGAATGCCTTCGCCGCGCCGGGCGGCATCGTGCACATCACCCGGGGCGCACTCGGACTGATCAAGAACGAGGCGCAGCTCGCCGGGGTGCTCGGGCACGAGATCACGCACATCACCGAGAAGCACACCGTCAACGCCATTCAGAAGGGCAACATGGTCTCGTTCACGGCGGAGGAGGCAGGCAACCAGAGTGGCTTCACCGGGGCGATGATTTCCAAGCTGGCGCAGGCGGCGTACAAGAACATCCTGAACAACAAGTTCGACCGAGGCGACGAGAACGAGTCCGATCGCGTCGGCGTCCAGCTCGCCGCAAAACTCGGGTACGCCCCAGCGGGTCTGGCCGAGGTCCTGGCGAGGATCGCGGATCGGAACAAGGACCAGGCGGAGCCCAACGGCATGTTCGCCTCACATCCTCTGATCAAGGACCGCATCGTCAACATCGAGAAGACGATCAAAGAACAGAATCTGACCGGTTCCGCGACGGTTGTCGCGCGCTATACCGGCGTGATCACATTCGATGCGAAGCCATTGTCTGAAATCGCGATTACCGACGCCGGCGCGCGCGGTCTCGCGGGCGGCGAGCCGGCGAAAGACGACAAGGACAAAGATAAGAAGGACGAGGGCAAGAAGAGAGGTGGGTTCCTCGGCAAGGTCGGCTTGACGAGCGGACAACAGGCGCAGAACAGCCAGACTGTCGCGTCGGCAGGTGCACGCGGGGGCGTTCCCGACCGCGATGCCAAGGGCGGCGGCAATCCGTCCGTGAAGATCGTGAAGGTGTCGCCGGCCGAGCTCGAGGCATTCAAGAAGGGCATCGCCTGATCGGGCACGCGGGCGCCCGCGGACGCTGATGCAGCACTACCCCGGGCACCTGATCATGGGCGTCGCGGCGCTGGTCGCGACGCTCGTGATCTCGGGCTTCACCGTCAACCATTTCGTCAAGCGGAAGCTGAAGCTTTCAGTCTTCCTGCTCGGCGTGTACGTCGTCCTCCACATAGTTCTCGCGCTCCAACCCGATCTCTGGGCCGCTGCGGAGGAGGAGGTTCGATCGTTCGAGCGGCTCGCGTTCGGCGCGGGTCTCATCAACCTCCTCGTCATCTCGCTCATCAATCCGCTGCGCGCCGATCGCGTGCCGGACGCGTTTCCCACCATCCTGCAGGACGCGATCGTCATCGGGTTGCTGTTCCTGGTCTCGACGTTTCTCTTCAATGAGAAGCTCCTGACCACCTCGGCGGTCAGCGCCGTCGTCATCGGCTTTGCGCTTCAGGACACGCTTGGCAACGCCTTCGCTGGGCTCGCGCTACAGAGCGAGAAGCCGTTCAGGCTCGGTCACTGGATCCGGGTCGCGGAGTTCGAGGGTCGCGTCGCAGAGGTGACGTGGCGTGCGACCAAGCTCAGGACGAAGAACGGCAACTTCGTCATCGTCCCCAACAACATCATCGCCAAGGAGGCGATCACGAACTACTCGGAGCCTGCGGCACCGACGCGGCTCCACGTGGAGGTGGGCGCGAGTTACGCCGCACCGCCGAGCGTGGTGAAGGCGGCCATGCTCGAAGCGATGGCCCAGTCTGCCCGCGTGCTGACGGCCCCCTCGCCGGACGTCATGCTCATGAGCTTCGACAGCTCGTCGATCACGTATCGGGGGCGCTTCTGGATCGAAGACTACGAGCGCGACGAAGCGGCGCGGGATCAAGTGCGGACATCGATTTATTACGTGTTTCGCCGGCGAGGTATCGAGATCCCATTCCCCATACAGGTCCAGTACGAGTCTCCGCCGCCCGCGGTGGATCCAGCCGTGGAGCGGAGACGAAGAGAGGCGGCGATCGCCGGTGTCGATATCTTCTCGTCCCTGACCGGCGAACAGCGAAGTGCCATTGCTGATGAGAGCGTCACCCGCGTCTACGGCGACGGCGAGACGATCGTCCGGCAGGGTGACGCCGGGGAGTCGATGTACCTCCTCTGCTCGGGAAAAGCATCGGTTGTGCTCGAGCCCGATCGCCAGGAGATCGCGACGATTGACAAGGGGGGCTACTTCGGCGAGATGTCGCTGCTGACCGGGGAGGCGCGCACGGCGACGGTGATCGCCCGAGGGGATGTCGTCGTGCTGGAGATCGACGCGGCTCTTTTCCGCCGGCTCGGCGCGGAGCATCAACCGGCGATCGAGCAGATCGGGGTCGCCGCGCTGTCACGGCGTGCGGAGATCGAACAGGTCCTCGCCGCAGGCCGAGGCGCCGCCGTCGCGGACGCCCCGGACACGTTCCTGTCTCGAATGAAGCGCTTCCTCCGCCTCCGATAAGTCAGTGGATCGTCGGCTGGTGGCTCAGCGCCACCGTCCTTCGCGATAGCCTCTGTCGTACCCTTCGGTGAAGCCGCGCCGATACACGTCCTTGTACTCTTCCCGCTGACCGTACTCGCGCTTGTAGTCGTGATCGCCGTCGCGATACCACTTGTGCCGGCGCGGATCGTAGCGATCGTTGTCGCGCACGTCCTCGCGTCCCTTCGCGTACCCGTCCCTGACGCCGTTGTCGAATGCCGGCGTGTAGCCATAGCGGCCGGGATACTGACCGTAACCGCCGCGGCTCTGGCCCGGATAGGTGGGATAGCTGTTGGGATACCGCGCGTTGTCCGGGTTCCCGCGCACGCGGCCATTTCCATAACCACCGTAACTGCCGTTCCGACCGTAACTCGGTGACATCCGTCGATACGCGTCGGAGTATCCCTCCGCGTACCCGGTCCGGAACGTTTGACGATACCGCTCACGGT
>JAIVJE010000529.1 GCA_020200195.1 Acidobacteriota bacterium
ACGTGCCGCCGATACCGCCAAGGTTCGTGATCGTGAAGCCGCCTCCCTGCATTTCGTCGAGCGACAACTTCGCCGCGCGCGCCTTCTCGGACGCCTTCGCGAGCTCCGCCGCGAGCTCGAAAATGCCTTTGCGGTCCACGTCGCGGATTACAGGTACCAGCAGGCCCCGCTCGGTGTCGACCGCCACGCCGATGTGCACGTTTTTTCTGTAGACGGTCTCGTTGCTCGCCTCGTCCAGCGACGCGTTGAACTGCGGGAATCGGCGCAACGCGGCCGACGCAATCTTCAACGCAATAGCGGTCATCGTCAGCTTGCCGCCTGCCCGCTCGGCCTGCGGTCCGTACTGCTTGCGCAGCGCTTCGAGATTCGTGATGTCCGCCTTGTCGTGTTGCGTGACGTGGGGGATCGCATTCCAGGCGTGCGACAGGTGCTCCGCCGTCTTGCGGCGGATGTTGCTCATTGGTTTGCGCTCCACCCCACCCCATCGACTGAAATCCGGGAGCGCGGCGCCGGCGGCTGACGCGGACCGTCCGCCTCCAGTCGTGGCGCTCATTGCGCTGCGCACGTATGTCTGCACGTCGTCTGAGCTGACGCGGCCTTCCGGGCCGCTGCCCGGTACCCGGCCGATCTCGACGCCAAGCTCGCGTGCGAGCCGGCGGACCGACGGCGCGGCGGGAGCGGCCGGTGTGTCCTGCGGGGCAGGCGGGCTGCTGTCGGCCGGCGCCGGCTGCGGCGCGCGTGGCCCGCGGTTGATGTCCACGACCTCGCCACGCTTCGGCTTTTGGACTGAGGCGTCCTCCTCGGCGTCCTCAGCCCGCGCGCCAGCGTCCGCTTTGCCGCTGTCAGGCTCTTTGCGCTCCGCAGGTTTCGATTCGGGAGCTTCCTGACTGAGTCCCCCCTCTTCAGGCGCGCCCGCCGGCTGCGGCGCCGGCTTGTCGCCGCCGGCACTCGTCTCCGCGGCTGCCTCGCCGCTCTTCGCGGTTTTGCGCCTGGGCGCCGCCGGGGAGGCGCCACTATCGTCGACAGTCAGCACGACCTGACCAACCTTGACCTTGTCGCCCTGCTTGATCTTGATCTCTTTCACGGTGCCGCTGACGCTCGAGGGCACTTCGATGGTGGCTTTGTCCGTTTCCAGTTCGAGCACCGCCTGATCTTTCGCGACGCTGTCGCCCGGAGCGACGAGGATGCGTACGACGTCGCCGGCGGCGATATTCTCACCGAGTTCCGGGAGCTTGAATTCAGTAGGCATCTTGGTATTAGTGACCGTACGCGGAGGGAACGGAGAGCACGGAGAAGATGACCACGCAGGCACGGAGTTCACGGAGACCACAATGATCTCCGTGTTCTTCGTGTCTCCGTGGTGATGTTTTCTCCGTGTCCTCCGTCGTCTCCGTCCTCAACTCTTCGCCGGATCCTTTTTCTCTGCGTCGATCCCGAAATCCTTGATCGCCTGGACGACGACTTTGGCGTCGATCGTGCCTTCTTTGGCGAGCTCGGCGAGCGTGCCGAGGGCGACGAACCGGCTGTCCACCTCGAAGAAGTCGCGAAGGTGCTTGCGGTCTTCGCTGCGGCCGAATCCGTCGGTCCCGAGCGACCGCACACGGCGCGGCATCCAGCGGTCGATCGCATCGGGTAGCACTTTCAGGTAATCGGACGCGGCAATGATCACACCCGGGGCGTCTTTCATAACTGCGGTGACGTAGGGGACACGCGGCGTCTCCGCCGGGTGCAGCATGTTCCAACGCTCGCAGGCGTGGCCGTCACGATACAGCTCCTGATAACTCGTCACGCTCCAGACATCCGCGGCGACGTCATATGCCTCGAGGAGTTTCTGGGCTGCCAGGACTTCGTTCAGGATGGCGCCGGTGCCGAGCAGCTGCGCCTTGTGTGTCGCGGTCGCGTTGGCGGCCACGCGGCAGCGATACATGCCCTTCAGGATGCCGTCGCGCGAGCCTTCCGGCATCGGCGGCATCGCGTACTGCTCGTTCATCACCGTCAGGTAATAGAAGACGCTCTCCTGCGCGGTGTACATCCGCTGGATGCCATCCTGGACGATGACCGCCAGTTCGTACGCGAACGCGGGGTCATACGAGATGCAGTTGGGGACCGACACGGAGAACACGTGGCTGTGGCCGTCCTGGTGCTGCAACCCCTCCCCCGCCAGCGTGGTCCGGCCCGCCGTGGCGCCGAGGAGGAAGCCGCGCACCCGGGAGTCGGCGCCCGCCCAGATCAGGTCCGCCACGCGCTGGAAGCCGAACATCGAATAGAAGATGAAAAACGGAATCGTGTTGACGCCGTGTGTGGCGTAGGCGGTACCAGCGGCAATGAACGACGACAGCGAGCCCGCTTCGGTAATCCCCTCTTCGAGGATTTGACCGTCCTGCGCTTCCTTGTAATAAAGGAGCGTGTCCATATCGACGGGCTCGTACTTCTGGCCCACGTGCGAGTAGATGCCGACCGCGCGAAACAGCGACTCCATGCCGAATGTGCGCGCCTCGTCCGGGACGATCGGCACGATCAGATCGCCGATTTCCTTGTCGCGGAGGAGCTTCGACAGCATGCGCACGAACAC
>JAIVJE010000530.1 GCA_020200195.1 Acidobacteriota bacterium
CAACTCCAATGCGTGGCGGCGGGCGGAGTCGTTTGAGTGGTCGCGGTCACGATGCGCTTGACCTTGGCCGCCGTGATCGAGCGGCGACGGCCACGGCCGGGCGCATCTTCAACCAGCGCCTGCAGGCCACCGGCGGCGAACCGCGCACGCCACAACAAGACGGTGGGCCGACTGATCCGCAAGGCCTTCGCGATCGCGTTGTTGGCCAAGCCGTCGGCGGCCAGCAGGACCACTTGGCAACGCATCGCGACGCTTTGGGGAGCGTTATGTGCGCGCGTCCACGTCTCCAAGAGGCGCCGATCCTCGGTGGTAATCACGAGCTTCTCGGCAGGCGTCCACATAGACCGCAGCCTAGCACGCTGATCCCGTATTGTAAAGCTATTTAAGAGACACTACACTAGAACAATGCCCTTCCTGAGACAAGGGTAACGGTTCATTCCGGAGACATGGGTGACACTTCGCCCCCGAGGAGGGGGCATGCCCTGGAAGGAGTGTCACGTGGAGGACGAGCGTCTCCGGTTCATCGCCCGCCGGCTCGACGGCGAGACGATGACCGCGCTGTGCGCGGAATTCGGGATTTCACGGAAGACCGGCTACAAGATCTACGAGCGGTATAAAGACGTCGGCCTGCAGGGCCTGACGGACCGCAGCCGCCGGCCCTACCGGCACGCGAATCAGCTCCCGATGACGATCGAGAAGACGATCGTGCGGCTGAAACGCGAGTATCCGAATTGGGGCGCCCCCAAGATCCGCGAGCGCCTGCGCCAGCGCTGTCCCGAGGTGCAGTGCCCGGCCATCAGCACGGTGCACGCGGTCCTCGACCGGCACGGACTGGTGACGCGGCGCACGCGCCGCCGTCACCGCGCCGAGGGCACCGCGCTTTCTCACCCGGGCCAGCCCAATGATCTCTGGTGCGCCGATTACAAGGGCGAGTTCATGCTGGCCGACCGCCGCTACTGCTATCCGCTCACCATCACCGACTTCGCCAGCCGCTACCTGCTGACCTGCGACGCGCTCTCGACGACGAAGGAGATCTACGCCGTCACGGTGTTCGAGCGCGCGTTCAAGGACTTCGGTCTGCCCCGGGCCATCCGCACAGACAACGGCGTGCCCTTCGCCAGCGCCCATGCCCTCTACGGCCTGAGCAAGCTGGCCGTGTGGTGGTTACGCCTCGGCATCCAGATCGAGCGGATCCGTCCCGGCCATCCCGAGCAGAACGGCCGGCACGCGCGCATGCACCTCACGCTGAAGCAGGAGGCCACAAAGCCCGCCGCGCCGAACGCCCTGCAGCAGCAGGCCCGGTTCGATGCCTTCCTCGAGCGCTTCAATCACGAACGCCCGCACCAGGCGCTCGGCATGAAAGTGCCCGGCGAGCTCTACTCGCCGTCACCGCGCCGCTATCAGGGCCTCCCCGCCCTGCAGTACCCGATGCACGACTGGACGGGGACCGTCACCCATTGCGGCCGCATTTGCTACAAGCGCCAGAAGATCAATCTCAGTCAGGTGTTTGCGGGGCAGGACGTCGGTGTCAAGCAGGTGAGCGAGCGGATCTGGCTCGTCAGCTTCATGCACTACGATTTGGGCTACTTCGACGACGAGACCTGTCGGCTGGAGCCGATCGAGAACCCCTTCGGCCCGACAGTGTTACCTATGTCTCCGGAATAATCTGTTACCCATGTCTCCGGAATAGACCCCGTAGGTATGGCGTCCCCAGCGGGATTCGAACCCGCGTTTTGGCCTTGAAAGGGCCACGTCCTGGGCCTCTGGACGATGGGGACGGAAGGCGCGTGCGTACGTGCGGTTCCGGGCGAGCACCCGGAACACTGGATGATAGCAGCCGCACAGGCTTTCGCCAAACGTCCGCGAACCGTCAGCGCCCGATCAGTGCCCCTTCGGCTTGCCCAACTCCTGCCACTGCCGCTGCAGCGCCGTCAGCTCCGCTTCGTGATCCTCCATGAACTTCACGTTCTCCACCGGGAAGTCCTTCGGGAGTTCCTTGATCAGCCCGGACTTCTTCATGCCGGCAGCCATCCCCGCCTGCAGCATCGCCAGCATGAACTTCGAGTATTCCCGCGCCGTCAGTCCCGCGGTTCGAAGCGCGTTCTCCATCGGCGTTATTTTCTGAATCTGCGCTTCCATTTCGCTCAGCGAGTTTGCCGATCCGAGGTTGAACGGGTTCTCGGCGCGCAGCTTTTCCTTCTCCATTTCCAGCTCCTCGATGCGCCGGTCGTCTGCCTCTGTCCGTTCCTCCTTGGCATTCAGCGCTTTCAGTTCCGTCTCCAGCTTGATCGAGGCCTGCCACCTGGGATCCTTGGCCATCTCCTCGAACATGGCTCGCATCGCCACGTCCACTTTCCTCACCGTGTCCATCGACAACCGGTACGACGAGACCTCCTGCATGTCGCGATCGGCCTGAGGCGTCATCTGGGCACCGAGTGAATGGGTGGAGAGCGTGGCGGTCAGTATCAGCGCAGTGATCGCGTGCATCATCTTGAAATCCTCGTGCGGTTATCCCCGATCGGCGGGCTGCGTGGGACGAGACGCAACGGACACTATAGCCACATAACATGAAGCGTTCGCATATGGCCCGGTGACGTGTGGTACGGCATGATCGGCGGGTCATATGGCAGGAGCGGGCATGATCACGCCGTTCACCCATCGATTCGAGCCGGCATCCGATCCCGCGGCCCCCGTGTTGCTCGTCCTGCACGGCACGGGGGGCGACGAGAACGACCTCCTGCCGATTGCCAGGATGCTTCATCCGGGCGCTGCGATCCTGAGCCCGCGAGGACGCGTGCTCGAACGCGGAATGCCGCGCTTCTTCCGGCGCCTAGCGGAAGGCGTGTTCGACCAGGAGGACTTACGGATCCGCACCATCGAGCTTGCCGCATTCGTCACCGACGCGACCGCGCACTACGGCCTGGACGCGTCACGCGTGGTTGCGGTCGGTTACTCCAACGGCGCCAACATCGCCGCCAGCGTGTTCCTCGCGCATCCGACGGTCCTCGCCGGCGCAGTGCTTCTCCGCGCGATGGTCCCGTTCGAGCCGGCACGGCTCCCTGACCTGGCGGGAAAACCGATCCTCATCGCCGCGGGCCGCCGCGATCCGCTGATACCCCAGGCGCTCACGCAACGGCTTGCGGCCATCCTCGAACAGGCGGGCGCCGATCTCACGGTCCGTTGGTACGACGTCGGCCACGAGTTGTCGCCGCGCGAGATCTACGAGGCTGCTGCATGGATCGCCGAGCACCCATTCGGCGTAGGTTAGACTCCGGTTCATGCGTAGCAGGCACGTATCCGTTGTGGAACACGATTGAGTTGGTATTCTTCATGTCCATCTCAGGCGGCGTTTTCCAAAGCAAACTCCTCCGTCGCTGTCTTCGCCTCAGCGCTCGGCGTCACCAGCGAGGGCCGTCGCAGGAGGCGGCGGGATAAGATCCGCCGGATCGGGCCAGTACACTCGCGACAAGTAATGCAGGGCGATACCCGCGCCCCAGCGATTGGGGGCCGTCCAGACCACCAGCGCCGCCAACACAACCAGCATCGTCAGGCCCAGAATACGATGCGAACGCACCACTCCGAAATAGATCAAGACGATCATCGCGGCAAGTGGCAGCCGATCACCGATGATGGTGAAGGCCCACGTATCACCGGGATTACGTCCGTAGATCAAGCCGCAGATCGAACAGCGTTCAAGGTGGGACCACCCGGAAAACAGCCGCCCCTCGCCGCAGTGCGGGCAGCGTTTGCGCAGTCCGCGCCTAAGCGCCGTGCTGATCAATTTCGAGCGGGACGCTCTGAACGGCTCCGGGATTCGCAGGAGTCGGCTGGGTGTTATGCGCATGGCGGGGGAGGCCCGAAGCATAACTGGTCACCGTACGCAGGTCGAGCGCAGCCGATGAACACGTCACGTGACGCCAGCGATGGAGCAGGATCTCACATCATGTCTGGAGCCTCGCGGAGGTCGTCGCTCTGCTCGATCACAGGGGATACAAATCCGCCTAGCGGCTGAGGTTCGCTCGTTCGGCAATCCGATTGCGTATGATTGATGCAGACTAACAACCACGCGTTAAGGGGGGAATCGAGGACGGATGAACAGCTTACCCACGAC
>JAIVJE010000302.1:0-2115 GCA_020200195.1 Acidobacteriota bacterium
GGCCTGGGCGGCACCGATCTCGCCGAAAGACACCGCCTCGCCAAGGCGGAGGACGCCGTGCTGGGCGGTGCTCATCAGCGTCAGGTTCCAGACGATCAGCACGGCGCCGGCAACGCCGAGCGCGGCGGCGGGGAAGCGGCGGACGACATCCGTGGCGCGCGCGGCAAGCGCTGCGAGGCCGATGCAGAAGAAGGGAATCGTACCGTCGAAGCGCCGCCCTCCGAAGCCGGCACTGCCCCACCAGTCCTGCACGCAGGCGTTGAAGTATGTCATCAGCGCTACGGCAGCAAGCATCGGCAAACCGACGCGGAACCCTTCGTGTGGAAGCGCTCGTGTGGAACCTTTCGCGCGGAAGGCGAAGATGACCAGCCCGATGGCCGCGCAGTACAGGATTGGCGACATGCTCAGCAGGCCGTTCCGGGACGACCAGAGAATGTCCACGATCTGCGGATCGCCGAATCGAATCTGTGGCCCGACCGGCGAAACCGCGAGGAAGCTGCCATAGATGGCCCGCCACACGAGCATCTGCGGCACGAACGCAGCGGCCGCTGCCGCGATGAAGACGAGCGCGGCGACCATGGACGATCGCAACGCCTGTGCATCCCGTGTCCGTCGCGCGGTCAAGATCCCGATGGCGGCGTCGTAGGCGGGAAGCAGTGCAAACATCGCGTTCTGCCACCGGACGAGCGTCATCAGCCCTGCGAGTGCGCCGAGCAGTACCCACTGGCGGCGCGTACGAGCTCCTTGCGTGGCGGCCCACATCCACGCGAAGCCGGCGACGAGCGCCATCGACGGCGCGTGCGTCATGCTCGGCTCCTTGACGATGTACCAGAGCATGAAGGAGCCACAGACGACGCAGGTGGTAGCGGCCGCAGCGAGCCGGCGATCGAAGTATAGCGCCGTAAGGCGGTAGCAGAACCAGCAGCCGAGAAGGCCGTAGACGAGCCCCGCGATGCAGACCGCCTGGCGGTATGGATACGACACGCCATCCAGGCTTACATCGGCACCCGTGGCATTGAGCCGCGCGGCAACGGGATGCGCTGCCGCGAAGAATGGCGCCCACAGAATCGACGGTCCGATCGTCCACGCCGACTGCGCGTGACCGGTGCGCGTCTTCTGGAACAGGTGCGTCTTGTCCCCGAGGCCGAGCATCCGATAGTCGTTGGAAAACTCAACGTCCCGGTCGAAGACGAGCGAGCGCAGGTACGAGTAGTAGTAGAAGCCGTCGCTTTGCAGTCGGGCATTGAGTTGGAGCTGACAGGCGACGCCTATGACGAAGAGCGTGGCGAACAACAGAGGACCGCGCCGCCGAGTCGCGCCCCACCCGAGGGCGATCGTCGCGATCGCGACCGCCGCCGCAACGATCCACCAGGTACCGACCGTCCGGCCGCCCAGCAGCGCGATGACGGATCGGCGTGCCACCTCCCGGCTGCTCAGTTCCATCGCGGCCGCTGCGACGATGGCCCACGCAGCGGCGGCGATCAGGGCTCTACCTTCATGATGCGGAGCTCCGGCCCAGGACGGTCACGCGACGGCGTGAACCGAACGAGCTCGCGCGATTGCTCGAAGATCGTCATGTACGCCGCGTATTCCTTGGGGAACCGCTGGGGATCTCCGAGAAACGGACCGTAGGACTGTGAAGACGCCACGAGATACTGGACGCCCTCTCTGCGATAGTCCGCGTAGTCGCGTCTGGTGAGCTGCGGCGTGTTCGACGCTGCGTACTGGGGCGGCAGCAGCATCCCGCGCGACTCGACGATCACCACGGATTTCGGTGGGATGTTCTGCTGAATCCAGTTGTAGGCCAGCGCCACCGTTCCTTGGCGGGCAATCATCCTGTCGAACGACACCGCCGTAACCGCAGGCGGCAGGATGGCCAGCACGGTCAGCCCCACGATCAGCGCCGTCCTCGGCGCTCGCGGAATCTCGAAACGCCTCAGGAGGCTGACCCCCGAGACGACCGCGATCGCCGTCAGCACGCAGAGCGGCGGAAAGATGGGTAACAGGTACCGCGCGAATACGATCGTCTGCTGCGAGATGAATGCGAAGTAAACGATCGGGAACACTGCCACGAGTGCCCACCGTGCCCGACCTGGCCCCTGGACCAGGCGGACC
>JAIVJE010000302.1:2188-12047 GCA_020200195.1 Acidobacteriota bacterium
TCGCCGTACCGCGTTCGTGCGCCCGTAACGAGAGCAGTAGAGTGAGGGCCACGAAGAAGGTCAGCGGCACGTCCGTCGTCACGTAGTGCGATTCGCGGACGTGGGCCGGCAGGACCGCCATCAATCCGGCGGCGAGCAGCGCGTACCGCGCTCCCCACCGCATCCCAACATGGAAGACGAGCAGGACCGTGGCGACGCCGAACAAGGCCGTCACCGCGCGTCCCCAGAGATAGAACGCTTCAACCGGAGCCTGATCGAGCGAGCCCCACGCGCCACCGATGGCACCCACCAGAAACCGGAACGATGCGACAGCCGCCTGCAGGTGAATGTAAAAACCCGGATAGTCGAAGAAATGCGGGTTGAAGGTGCCGGTCTTCATGATCCGGACGGACCGCTCCATGATCTCCGGCTCATCGACACCCAGGGCGAAGGGAATACCGTGACCGAGCGCCCAGAACCGCAAGATAGCCGCGACGAGGAGCACGACGGCCAGGCCGAGCTTCGAGGGCCGCATGTCACTGGCCTCACGCCATTCGCGCTCTGACACTCTGGCTGACCCTCCGGGAAGGCGCATTCTATACGAGCTCTTCGTACAGCCGCAGCGTCGCCGCACCAGCTGACGCCCACGAAAACTCGCGCTCGACGAGTGCGCGGCCGGCCTCGCCCATCGCAGGCAAACACCGCGGCTCGCCGAGCGCGCCGCTAATTGCGGCGGCGAGCCCGGCGGCGTCGCCGGGGGGTACTAACCATCCCGTCACGCCCGGCTTCACTTTGTCGGGCAAGCCGCCCGCTCTGGTTGCGACCACGGCGCGACGGTGTGCCATCGCCTCCAAGGTGACCAGCGAGCTGCCCTCATAGAGCGTCGGGTGGACGAACAGTGTCGCCACCTCGTACCACGCGTGAAGATCTGGATCGGCGACGCGTCCGGCGAACACGACATGCGGCGCAATGCTCGCGGCCCGGATTGCCTCATCCAGCCGCGTGCGGAATGGACCTTCACCAATGATGACCCAACGCCAGCGGCCGTCCGCGATCCGGCCGGCATGCAGCCGCAATGCACCCAGTGCCGCGGCGAGCACGTCCAGTCCTTTATTCTGTTCGATGCGTCCCACGCTCAACAACACCACCTCGTCGTCTTCGATACCGGCGGCGCGGCGCACGCGGCCTCCATCACTTCGGCCGGCAAGCGTGTCGAGCCACGCGAGATCGATCGCGTTGGGAATGACTCTAATGCGATCCGCCGGCACCCCCAGATGCTGCCGGACCGCCGGTTCGAGCACGCGGTCGGTCGCAATGATCCGATCTGCCGCTCGCGCGCATGTCAGGACAGCCTGTCGCAGCGGCAGATACGCGATGCGCTTCAGTCGTGCCCTCGACGGATCCGTCGCGCCGAACTCTTCGAGCCCCTGCGGATTCAGCACCAGCGGCGCCTTCGAGAGATCCCTCCGGCGTGCGTAGCCCAGGACGCTGGCGCCGAATCCGTGGACGATGTCGGCGTGCCCGTCGCGGACGAGTTGCCACGCCGCGTAGCCAGCGCGCATCCCGAACAACGGATAGGCAGTGATGCGGTCGAGCACGGTCGTGCCCCGTCGTCCGGCCAGCGGAAACGTTCGGTACGGCACCATCCGGAGATCAATCCGGGAGTGCACATTGCGGGGGGACGAGTCGACGTCCGGATTCGTCACATCCCGGGTGATGAGCGTGACCTTCACGCCCGCCTCCGCGATATGCCGGACGAGATCGTAGACGGACCGCTCGAGCCCGCCGACGGGATGCAGTGGAAAGACAGAGCGGGCGACCACGACCACTCGCAGGTCGCGCATCATCGCCGCGTCTCTCGAGTGACCTCGTCGTACACACGCTCGATACGCGGGACGACGACAGAGGTATCGAAATGAGAGCGTGCGCGGACTGCAGCGGCCTGTCCGAGGGTCGCTCGCAGGTTTGCGTCCGCACGCAGCGTCCGCACGTCGTCAGCCAGGCCGTCGGGCGTTACTGAGAGCAGTCCGGTCTGACCGTGCAGAATGATGTCGCCGGTGCCTCCGGTGTTCATTGCGGCGATCGGAATTCCGAGAGCGCTTGCCTCGATCAGAACGCGGCTGAGTGACTCAGGACCGCGGGACGGGAAGATCAACATGGCGGCGTGCGCCAGCAAGGCCGTCGCGGCGTCGCGGTCCGTCCACCCGAGGATCCGCACATCGCGATCGGAGTTCGCCGCGGCGTTTTCGAGCAGCGCGCGGTCGGGGCCATCGCCCGCGATGAGCAGCGGCCAGTCCAGTGCCGCTTGTTCTGCGACCCGCACCAGATGTTCCGCGCCTTTGTTCGACGCCAGCTTGCCGAGGTAGAGCACGTATGGGTCCGGCAGCGGCGGCGTGGACGCGACCGCTTGCGCACGCAGGTCCGTGATATCGACCGCATTAGGAATCACGTCAATCCAGGAGGAGGCGAGTTCCGGCGCCCGCGCGCGGAGATCGTCCGCAATCGTCGAGCTGACCGCGACGATCGCGTCCGCACCCGCGAGACTGCGGCGCTTCCGAGCGAGGTTGGCGCGCATGTAGGGAATCATCGGGAGGGCCAGCGGCCACGCGACACCCGCTCGCGGCCGGACACACCGCGTCATCATCCCCGCGGAGCAGCCGGGACATAACGCAGCTTCGTTACGCGTGTGGATCAGGTCCGACCAGTAACACACCGGCCAGTAGTCCCGCACGGTGGCCACGACCGGCACCCCGGTTCGGCTGCCGGCGTCGACGGACGGAACGGTGGTCAAGACGTGCTGCGCGTGAACCACGTCCACCGGCTCGGCGGCGATGAGGGAGGCAAGGTAATCCGCGAACGTTGCGTACAAGCGCTCGTTCTTGAAGTAGTTCCGCACATAAGGCAGATCGGGCGCCGGAGCTCCGAACTCCCGCACGCGAAACCCGTCGTAAGTGCGCTCTTGAATGCCTGGTGGTGACCCGGGCTTCGGTTGTACGACGCGCACGTCATGGCCCCGCGTGCGCAGGTCTCGTGCAAGCGCGTACGTGCTCCAGCCGCTGCCGCCGCAGATGGGCGGAAAGGCGTCCGTTGGGATCAGGATTCGCAACGTGTCAGGGTGCGCGCCGGATGCGCGTTATCGCAACCATCAACTGACGGCAATGGGCGCTCCAACTGTACTCGCGCACGGCCCGGTCGCGCGCAGCGGCGCCCAGACGGGTTCGCAGGCCGTCATCGACCAAGTGCTCGAGCGCCCGGGCCAGCGCGCCAGCAGTGTCAGGCTGGTACAGGATGCCCTCTCGACCGTGCTCGACCAGCCGCGGAATGCGGTCGATCACCGGCGCGACGACCGGCAGGCCCGATGCCATGTATTCGAAGATCTTCAACGGCGACCAGTAGAAGCCGAGCGACAGGGGCCGATGGGCTCCGGTGTCGAATGGCGCGACGCCGATGTCCGCGGCGGCCAGGCACGCCGGCATTTGCTCGTGGGTGACCGCACCCGCGAACACGACCGCGTCCAGCCCAGAGGCTTCGGCGCGCACTGCGGACAGTTCCGGGCCGTCGCCGATGAACACCGCGGACATCTCCTTTCGGCCACGCGCGCGCAACTCACGAATCGCGCGAGCCAGGTGCACTGCGCCGTGCCAGCTCCTGAACGCTCCAGCGAAGGTCGCGACGATGCCAGGGGGCCGACGGTACGGAAGCGGGCCGTCCGCGCCCGGGTAGAAGCGCTGCGTATCGGCGCCCCACTCAATCTCGACGATTTTTCGCGCGCCCGTGCGCGCCGGCAGGATCTTCGCCGTCGGCGTCACGATCAGGTCCGCCTGCCTGCACAGCCGCTCGCGCCACCGACGCATCGGCTGCACGATCAACGCGCGATCGAGCAGCGCCTTCGGGGATCCCCGATAATCGATCACCGGTGCGTTCACCTCGAGCACCGTCGTCGCGCCGACCGATTTCGCCGCAGCGATGCCCTCTCCGCCGAAGTTGTAGTAGCGCTCGATGACGACATCCGGGCGAAGCCGCTCGGCGATGCGGCGCACTGCGCCCGTGCGTGTCCACCGCAGCTGCCGGGCGCTGACTGGCGGCCGCATCGCGATCCATCGTACCGGCCCCTCTGGAAAACCGGGATCGCCGGGCGAGACGAGAACGTGCACCTCATTGCCCAACGCGGCGAGTCCTTCGGCCACCGCCCTCACGTGTACGGATCCGCCGGTCGTTCCCGGCACGGTCTGGTCGATCGCGCAGTACAGGATCTTCATCCCGCCGCCTATTTCTTCACCAGGAGCGCGAAGAAGGGCCCGGAGGTAATTCGCCCGAAGAGGAACAGATCGATCCGCATCGCCAACGACAGCGCGCGCAGCGCCGCGTACGTGGCCGGACTCGTCGCGATCCGGGCTTTCGCCGCACTCCTGGCCGAGCGGACCGCCTGCGCGTCCACCTGGTCTTCGGGGAGATTTGCGCCGAGACGCCGTGCAGCGCGCCGCGCCATGGCGCGCTCCGCCAGCCGCATCACGATGTTCTCGACGAACCCTCCGACGATCGGCGTGTAATACCGGATTCTCGCGATCCGGAACCCGGTGTCGTCTGCCACGCGCTCGAGCTCCGGGATGTCCTGCAGCGGATTCAAGTGGTCTGATTTCCGGAGCCGCTCCTGACGCATATCGATCAGACCAATGCGCTCGAGCTGCCGAGCCAGCGCGTTGATCCACCTGAGTCCGACCGCGATCGATGCGTTTTTCCGAACGTGCGTATAGACGAAGAGTGCCCCGCCGGGCACGAGGATCCGGGCAACCTCCGTCAGCATGGCGCGCAACGCGTCCGGCGACAGATGCTCGAGGACGTCCAGGGAGAAGGCCCGCGTGAACGTGCCATCGGCGAAGGGCAGTTTCCGTAAATCGGCCAGCAGCAAGTCCACGTCTCGGCGCGCGTCTTCCGAGAAATAGGGGCTGATGTCCACGCCCACGCTCACCGATCCCCAATCGCGGTTCCACAACAACGCGCGGCCGCTCCCGCACCCGAGATCGACCACGCGATCGGTCGGCCTCGGGTCGAGGAAATCCCGCAGCATGTCGTTGCGGATCTTCGCGCCAAGCAGCGGTGGCGACACGCGCTCGTGGCGAGCGTCGACGTGCAGGGATTCGTCCAGGTACTTCGTCTGCTCCGAATACCCGACGCGCGGCCGAAGATCCAGGTAGCCGTCCTGGCCCACGTATGTCCGCCCGCAGTTGCGACACGAGAACGCACGCGCGCTCACCGGCCGTTGTGCGGAAGGGGCCGAGACCTCATCGAGCTGAACGCGGCACTCAGGGCAGCGTACCAGCGACAGCAGACGGTCCGAGATCATGCGACGGCGCCGGTCACATCGGCGATCAGCGCCTCGATCCGTTCGGCGCGCTTATCCCAGCCGTACGTGGGCGCTCCCTTCAACGAGGCGGCAGCCAGCCGGCGGCCAAGCGCCGGGTCGTCCACGATCCGCCGGATGGCGGCGGCGAGCGCCTCAGGATCGCCGGCCGCGACGAGCAGCGCGTTCACGCCGTCCTCCAGCATCTCGCTGAGGGCGGGGAGATTCGAGGCGACGATTGGCCGCCCCGCAGCCATGTATTCGAACAGCTTCAACGGCGACGTGAACTGCGTCGAGATGGCTGACGGCGTGTTCGGCAGCGCCAGGACGGTCGCTCTGCGCAGAAGATCCGGGACCCGCGGCGGCTCTACGAGTCCTGTGAACGTGACCCGCTTCTCGATTCCGAGACGCGCAGCCAGCGACTTGAGGCGGGCGAGATCGGGCTCGCGTTCCAACCCACCGACAATCAGCCCGTGCACATCAGGCAAGCGCTCGATGGCCTGGAGCAGGATGTCCACTCCTTTCCATGCATACAGGTGTCCGACGTACACAACGAGCGGCGGCACACCGGGTTCGGCATTCACATCCGCCCCCCATGCGCTGTCGATTCGAACGCCGTCCGGTACGACCGCGAGGCGCGCGCGCTCGCCGAACCGCCGTGTCATCTCGTCCGCGAGGCCTCGCGTGATCGTGACATACCCCTCCGCGACACGCCACACACGCGCCTCCCGGCCGGCCAGACGGCGAAGCTTGCCGGCGGACGGTTTGCGCGCGGTCGCGATCAGGTCGGGCAGTGCTGCAGCCACCTCCGGGGCGTAGCCGTGCGATTCGTAAACAAGAGGCGGACGTCCGCCTGCGGGAAGACGGGTCATCAGCGACGCGACTCCAAGATCACGTGTGAACACGACGTCCGCACGTCCTCGCCCCGGTGCGCGCCCTGCGGCAAATGCGAGGTACGCGATTCGCGCAGCGATGCCGCCTCGCCCGGCAGTCGGCACCCGTTCGATGACCAGACGGCACTCGGCCGGGAGGCCATAGTAGGCGAACGGGTCACGTGCGGGAGCGTGCGTGTCCGGCCGTACCACCAACTGCACGGTGTGACCGCGGACCGCCAGCGCATGACACGTCTCCATCGTCTGGATCCCGTTGGCACGCTCGAGCGGAAAGCGAATGTCCGCGAAGTAAAGGATGCGCACGTCAGCGGGCCGTCTGGGTTTCGCGGTTCAGGCGGAAGAGATCAAAGTTCTGCGGGCTCGGGCCGCGCTGCCAGCATCGAAGAATCTGCATGTCCGACCATTGCCACAATCGCTCGTGATGGCGGTCCACGTCATAGGGATCGATGTTCCAGCGATCATGCGGGAAGAAGAAGGCGCCGGCAGCCGCGGTCGTGATGGACCAGGCGAGCGCGGCCACGGCGGCGCCGCCGGTTATGCTCCGAGGCCTGATGGAGACAACAGCGACTGCCGCGAGCGGCACCAGCAGCGGCAGCACATCCAGCATGTAGCGCGGCCCATACGTGTGACCGCCCCACCAGACCGAGTAGGCTCCGTAAAACAGGTACTGCACGAACGCGGCGAGCAGACACCAGATGAGCGGCGATCGCGGCCCGCTGACGAGCGCCTGCCTGATACCTCCAATGGCGATCAACGTGATGGGAGTGAATATCAACAACCCGCGATTCGGCGAAACCAGAAGCCCGAGAAAGCCAGCGGCGCTGAAATTGAACGATTGTTCCGTGGCGTGCACGGCTGGATGAAGGGCCTCGAGCTCCGCGATCGCACCGAACGGCGTGCCAAACCATCGCACGTAAACGGTGATCAGCGCAGCCGCGAAGACGGAGACGATCGCCGTCGTGATCAGTCCCGATCGAAGACCCGCCACGAAAAAGACACCGGCGAGCAGGACGGCTATCGCAGGGGCAAGCTGCGGACGACTGGTGCCGGCGATGCCCAGACCGATGCCGGCGACGACGACCGCAATACGCCGGAGCGTGCCGAACGTCGCAAACGCTAGAACGAACAGGCCCAGGCCGAACGCCGCGGTTTCGTGCTGCCAGAGCGTCTGACTGACGGTGCTCCAGTATCCCGTGCCCAGGCCCAGGGCGGCGGCCAGCACGGCGGCACGCCGCGCAGCGAGGAAACGTCGAGCGGTCAGGAACGCGAGCGCCACCGTGACGGCCGTCAGTATGGACGCCGCGACGACAGCGATGATCGTCGGCGCCCAGGGCGTGCGCAGATCGAGCAGCCCGGCCTTCCAGATTGGCCAGACAATCGCCGCGGCCGCGATAGACGGTACGGGGGAATAGGCGGATCGGTAGCGGCCGTTCTCGGCCGTGACGAACGCGGGACGCTCAGCGAGCTGCGGTGTCCGTCCGACGACGTGATTGAGCGACAGGGTACCTCGTAACAACAGCTCCCGGGCCGCGTACTTCGTGGGCTGGGAGTCGTAGCTGCCGATCTCCCGGCCATTCGTGTTGTACACGACGAACAGGACGACCGTAATGGCGGCTGCAGCAAGCCAGTCTGATCGCGTCAACCAGGTCATTTCGTACCGCTGCTGCGCGACTCGTAAAACGATTCCCGATCCGCGAAATAGCGGTACGCCAGGTCTGGCGCGATCCGGGGCAGGGTCACGAATGCGTGGTACGCGTTGCTCGTCAAATCGAGGCGCTGACGGTCCATGAGGCGCGTGGCGAACTGCGCCATCAGCGCGATATTCCACCACACCGCAAGCGCGGAGAAGCCGACGATCGTCGTCCTGAGCATGCCGGCCGGCACCGCCCGCCAGACGGCCGCTAGGCCGAGCACGAGCAGAATCGTCAGCGCGACGAACCGCCGTTGACCGAATGCGCCGGCGACTGTCCACGACTCCACGCTACCGCTCACATATACCTGAAAGGCCAGCATGATCAGCGACGCCCGGCCGACGGCGCGCGCGTCCTCCGATTCCGCTCGGAACGCGAGAAGGCCGAGCCCGACGAGACTCAGCGCCGCCAGCGGCGTCCAGAACAGGAACCCGTGTTCCGGCGATCCGAGCACCTGCAGCGCGTGCGGCGCGTGCCAGCTCATTTTCCGCGTCACGAGGCGCGAAGGACCAGGGTGTCCGTTCAGCGCCTGATACGCGAGTAGCTGCGGAAGGTAAGTCAGCGCACATGCCGCGATGGCAGCGAGCACGCCCCGCAACTTTTCCTTTGTGCCTTCTTCCTTTCTGAGCGCGAGGGCGAAGTCGAAGACGGGTCCGAGCGCGAAGAAAACGTCCTGCTCCCTCACCATTGCCATGAGCGCGGCCGATGCGCCCAGAGCGACCATCCAGCGGACGGACCAGTCCTTCCGCGCCCGCAGCCACGTCGTGACAAACACCGCGACCGCGAACGCCGAACAGGCGTGCGACATCGGCGGCACGACGTACGTGTAAAAGAGCAGCGGCGTCCCCAGCCACACAGTCACGCCCGCGAGCAGCCCTGTGCCTGTCAGGCGACGTGCGGCTGCGATGGAAAGCAGAATCGCGGCGAAGCCGTAGAACGCCGAGCCGTAGGCGACCGCTGCCACGTACGGGCGTGAGAAGCCATCAATCGCGACAGTCGAACCCAATGCTCGCGCCAGCCGCGCGCCGGCGTCCGCCACCGCGTAGAACGGTGCCCAGAGCAGCGCGCAACCGATCGTGCCGAAGTTGATCCGGCGTCCGGCGGGCGTCTGGCGCTCGAGCAAGGTCTCCTGGAAGCCCTCTGTGTTCGCGAACCCATGGGTGTAGAAATAGCGATACTCATTCTCGAACGAGACGTCGCGGTCGAACCAGAGCGACCGGAGATACGAAAAGTACTGGACCTCGTCGGAGGAATAGATTCGGGGGGTGACCGCGGGCAGCGTCAGCGCGAAGGCCGCAATCAGCGCAACCAGCTCGCGCGGCGACAACGCGAGCAGCCTGCAGCATTGTGAAATCACGTGGGTGTTCGTCGCGTCTTGCCTGGGACACATGTCTCGTGTCCCGGCCGGACGCCCGATCTTACCTCAGGGCGAGCGAGAGATATTTTACGAGCTGCGCCAGGTTGAACGCCGCGTGGCTCACCATGGGTGCGACGATGCTGCGTCGCGTGAGATAGACGGCTCCCCAGAACGCACCGAGTAGTCCGGTGGCGATCGCGGCATCGATGCCCTGCTCGATGTGCCCGAGGCCGAACAGCGTGCTGAACACCAGCAGCCCGACGACGCCGCCGCCGAGATACTGCTCGAACCTGTGCAGGATGAACCCGCGCTGCACTTCCTCGCGCACGCCGCCCGCGATCATGACGACGATGGCAAAGATCATCGCATCGCCGCGACTGCGCAGCATGTCCTCGAGCGGGTTCTGTGGCACGTTGTGCAGTTGCGGCGCGAGCAGCTTGATTGCGCCCAGGACGCCGACCACGACCAGGAACGCCGCCGGCAGCAGCGCGAGCCCAATCAGCACTTCGCCCACCGTCCGGCGATGCCCCAGCAGCACATCGCGCGCCTGCTGGCGATGGGCGTTGAGGAAGAACAGCACCAGCCCGATGACCAGGAC
>JAIVJE010000303.1:0-16570 GCA_020200195.1 Acidobacteriota bacterium
GTACGTAACTGTGAATGAAGTAAAACACCGGAGCGGCCGTCATCCCTTCGAAGACGCCGTCGGGTCGTATCGGCGTGACGTCGTTCCATCCGATGTGCGGGATGCGGACGCCGTCCGTCTGGACGATTCTTTCGACAGTGCCGGCGATCCAGCCAAGCCCCCGGTGAGATCCATGCTCGGTCCCCACAGCAGCGAGCAGCTGCATGCCGAGGCACACGCCGAGAAAGGGCTTTCCCCCCTCGCGGACCTCGCGCGTCAACTCGTGGTCCCAGCCGCCGTTGCGCAGGCGTGCCATGCCGTCCGCGAACGCCCCCACACCCGGAAGGATGATCCGCCGGCACTGACCGAGCTGCGCCGGCGTCGTACAGAGCAGCGGCTCGACGCCCAGGAACCGGCAGGCGTTGGTCACCGACCTGAGGTTTCCCATTCCATACGCGATGATCCCAACGTCGTGCATACGTCCCGTGCTCATTGCGGCCCGACGTGTTCCCAGGAGAGCGGCGTGCCGCGACGGAGATCGCAGGACGCGGGGCGCCCGAGGATATCCGGGAGGTGTTTCGGGGAAAGCCCGTCCGCCGGCCTGATGGAGCGAATGTTGTCGCGCGTAAAGCGCTCCCCGGCGCGGATATCCTTGACGGCAAACAGCGAGCGCCGAAATGCCAGGCTGGCGCGCTCGCGCTCCCCCGGTCCATAGCTGATCCCGCCAAGCGCCGCCTCAGTCTCCCGCACGGCGCGGACCAGCGCGGCAAACTCATCCGGTTCGAGCGAAAATGCCGAGTCCGGTCCGGGCGTCGCGCGCGACAGGCAAATGTGCTTCTCGATGAGGCAGGCCCCCAGCGACACCGCGGCGACAGCGACGTCCGCGCCGAGCGTGTGATCCGACAGGCCGACCGGACAGCCGAAGTGTTCCGCCAGATGCGGAATCGTGCGCAGATTCATTTCCGACGGCTGCGATGGATACGCACTGGTGCATTTGAGTAGCGCGATCTGCTGAGCGCCGTGCGCCCGTGCTGCCTCGACGGCCTGCTCGATCTCCTCGAGCGATGCCATGCCCGTAGAGATGATCAACGGCTTGCCGGTCGACGCGGCGTACCCGACGAGATCCAGATCGACCAGCTCGAACGAGGCGATTTTGTGCGCCGGCATCGCGAGCTCTTCGAGAAAGTCGACCGCCGTTCGATCAAAAGCGGTCGAGAATAATGCCACCCCACACGCGTTGGCGACGCCTTGCAGTTCGGCATGCCACTCCCACGGCGTGTAGGCCTCGCGGTACAGGTCATAGAGTGTGCGGCCTGCCCACAGCGTGGAAGCTCCGATGCGAAAGTGCTCCTGATCGGAATCGAGCGTCAGGGTGTCCGCGGTGTACGTCTGCAGCTTGACCGCGTCGACGCCCGCGGCGGCCGCGGCCTTGACCAGCGCTACGGCGTCTTCGAATCGGTGTCCATGGTTCGCGGACACCTCGGCGATGAGGTACGCGGGCCGCCCCGGTCCGATGACACGGCCTCCGATGTTGATACAGCTGGATGGAGCGCTCATCGCATTCCTGCCGTCCGCGTCTCACGCTCGCGGGAGAACTCCAGCTCGCCGTCGCGTTGCTCCCGTTGGGTGAAACCCGCCCGCTCGAATGCGCTAATCGAGGCCGGATTTGTCGTCTTCACGCGCGCGATTGCCGATGCAGCGCGCGTGGTCCGGAACAACCACTCGCACCCGAGCGCGATCAACCACGATCCGTGACCGGCGCCGCGCTGACTCGGAGCCAGCGAGACGTTGACGACCGCGCCACCCTCCGCCACGCCGTCGAACCGGATTTGTCCGATCGGCTCATCCGCCGCGTTGACGCCGACGAGCATCAGTGTGTTCCGGTCAGCCAGTTGGTGGGTGAACCATCGCTCGTGGTCGGCCCAGGCGATTTCCTGCTGCGTGAACGAGTGCTCGCGGGTTGACACGTCGTTGCGCCACTCCCAGAACCAGCGGCTGTCGTCACCGGTTGCTCGCCTGAGCCACAGGGGATGGCCCGCCATCCGCATCACGACACGTCGCTGGCCGAATCCGTCGGCTGCCGTACGCCCGGCGGCGGCGAGCTGCCGCCGCGCCAAAGGGTCGCTCAGCAGCCGCTCGACCTCTCGCGCCAGCGACGATGCATCGAGCGACGCGGCATCCCCGTGATCGAGAACACTGCCCGCGTCGGCAAACATCCGGGCCACCGGCCGTTGGTTGGGAGCGACCGAGAATACCACGGCAGGGAGCTGCATATAGGCGATCTCGAACACCGACGAGCCCGCCGCCGTGAGCGCAAGGTCGGCCTCCGCCATCCGATGCGCGACATCCGTGCCGCCCGAGATTTCCAAAGCGACGCCAGCGCGATCGCCAGCTACGCGCAGCGTGTCGTTCTGTCCAGGGAACACGCCGCTCAATGCGTCGAGCACGAGCCCGGGCGTCCTCACCCGCGCGAGCGCGTCGAAGACGACTCGCGCCGCAGACTCAGACACTGCACCGCCGAACGACACCAGCACCCGCTTGGCGTCGTCGCGCACCTGCCGCTGCCACGTTTCATACTCTCTGAACGATTCACGCAGGAGTCCGTACCGGAGGCCCAGCATCGTACGGTCGAGCGCATCGGGATCCCGATAGGCGGCAGCGTCGGCGCTTCCAGTCGTATTGAGGATCAGATCGGCATGGGCCGGTGCCGTGCCTGGATGATCCTCGATGGCCAGCAAACGTGCGCCGCCGGCGCGCGCCGCCCGATAGTCCTGCTCGCCGAATCGATAGCCGTCAACCACCGCCCACTCGGGCCGCACCTCCGCCGAGAGAGCTGCCAGGCCGTCGGCTCCTGACGACTCGAGCTCGTGAACGGCGATCCCGGCGCGGCGATACGCGCCGGCCACAGCTGGCGCAGGCGCGCGGGTGGCGAGCACGGCGTCACCGCCCGCAGCACACCAAGCCTCACCCAGCGCGAGGCAGCGCATCGCGTGACCCGCGCCCTGGCTGGCATCGGCGTCGGCCCGAAGCAGCAGGCGCCGGCGCTCGGCGCTGAGAGACATCCGAGTCAGCTCACCGTTTTCTGTTGAACGGACGCGTTCAGCTGATGCCATTCTGGATGGGCCTCGACCGCCGAGAGGATCTCGGTCCAGGGCGCGTCGGCCGCCGTGCTCGCGGTGATTGCCTGAAGCAGCGCGTAGTCCTCCGGCGTGTCCACCGTCCATCGCAACCGCGACAAATCGCAGGAGTGGGTCACAGCGTCCACCCTGAACAGCTCCGGATGCCGGTAAATGTACGGCGTCACGTGCTCGCGCGTGTGCATGTCGCGGTCCTCACGCCACGCGACCGTGAGCGCGGCGAACGTGCAGGCCTCCACGTCGAGCCCGCGCGGAAATGTCCGTGGCTCGAGCGTGTTGCTGACGTAATCCAAACCGCCAGACCCGCCCTCGAGCCGCGTCACGACCTCGTCGATGATCCGTGGATCCGTCAACGGGCAGTCGCCTGTCAGACGCACGATCGCGCCGGCGTCTGCCGCGACGGCTGCCTGATAGAAGCGGTCGAGGACGTCCGCTTCACTACCCCTGAATTGTGCGCAGCCGCACGCCGCAGCCAGCGCCGCCACAGGATCGTCCTCCGGCCGATCCGTCGTGGCGATGACGATGCCGTCGAGCGTCTGCGCGCGCGAGACGCGGGCGATCTGGCGCGCCAGCATCGGCTGTCCCTGGAGCGGGAACAGCACTTTGCCCGGAAGCCGCGTGCTGCCCATCCGCGCCTGAATGATGGCGATCGTCCGCACGTCACTCTCAGCGGACTGGCGCCGCGGTCAGTCCTGTCAGTTCGACGCCGCGACGGGACACCGGCCAGCGCACTGCTGCCCCGCTGCGCGCGCTTTCGGCACACGCAAAGAGGATTTCCATATTCTGGCGGGCCCACTCGACGCGGTACCTCGAAGCCTGACCGCGCATTGCCCCGCAGAGTGCGCGGAACCCTGTCACCGTTCCCGATTCTGACGGCGCCGGCTCGTCCATTTCCTGCGCCACATGAATCCCGTAGTCGCGGGTCGGATCGACAGGTCGCCGATGTTCCAGCGCCCACCCATCTTGAAAAACTGAAGGAGATCGACCGAATGCGGGTGATCCCACAGGAGCCGGCTTCGCGGATACATGACGATGATCGTCTGGAGCGGACCAATCGCTCCCTCGTCCAGCGCCGTCTTCGCGCGTAGGAAGGCGGCCATGAACCGCCGGCGCGTGCCGTAAACGAACTGGACGCCATGGTTGTTCAGCAGATCGACGATCGCGTCGGCCTGTTCGAGCGACGTGCACAGCGGCTTCTCGCAATACAGGCCCCGCACCCCGGCAAGGACCGCGCCCGCAATCAATTCGTGACGATGCTGTGCGTGCGTGGCGATGGCGATTCCGTCCAGCGCTTCGCGCGCGATCATCTCGCGGTAATCGGTGTAAGCCTGGGGCACATCGGCCCGCCGCTGCGCGTCGGCCGCGGCAGCAGCGTTGACATCACACACCGCCGCGACTGTCAGCTCAGCGGTGGCGAGCATGGCGGTCAGGTGACTGTACGGAAGCCATGCGCGAGCATTCTGCCATCGCGCGAATCGCTCGTCCGCGCTGACGCCAATGCGCCCGCACCCGATCAGCCCGAACCGCAGCGGCGCGCCGGTGTCAGCCGTCAACTTCGTCCTGCCAGTCGAGAATGACGCCCAATTGGCGTTTATCGCCTGCCGCAGCCCGCGTGTAGACGTCGCCAAGCCGGCGGTACCCGCAGCGGTCCGTCACCAGCGCATCGAGGTCGAGCCGGCCAGCCCGGCACGCTTCCAGAATCCAGCCCATGTTCGTTCGAAGGCGGTCGCCGCTCATGCCGCAGCCGAAGATCGCGAGCTGCTTGTCGTAGAACTGCGCCGGGTCGAGCGGGTTCGCGTTCGGTGCCCCCTCGCCGCGTCCGGGAAAACCGAGCACGGCGATGCGTCCGTAAGGACGCGCCATTTCCAGAGCGGCGGCCCAGGCAGACCACCGGTTCGCTGTCGTTACGACCACGTCCGCGGTACTGCGACGATCGTCGCCCGGCGTGTCGGCGGTCGCCCATCGATCCGCGCCGAGTTGCCGCGCTTTGTCGACCCTGAAACCGTCGTTGCCGAGCGCATGTACTTTCGCGCCAAGCGCTTTTGCAATCGCGACGGCGCACAGCCCGATAACCCCAAGCCCGACGACGGCGACCACCTCACCGGCTTGCAGACTTACCCGCTGCAACGCCGTGAGACCCAGTTGGGCCAGATAGCTGAGCGCGGCAGCGCTGTCCGAGACCCCGTCAGGTACGACCGCGATCACGTCTGCCTCCGCGCACCGGAACGCGCTCTGATGACTTTGGTGCGTCAGAATCCGATCTCCTGTTCGGCACGCCGTCACTCCCGAGCCGGTCCTGGACACGCACGCCACGTTGCAGTATCCCATCAGCCGCGGATAGACGGGGCCGGGGCGCAACGGCGGCAATCCCGCGTAGGCGGCCGTTTCCGTGCCGGAGGAGACCGCCGTGCAAATCGTCGTGGCGCTCAGTTCCTGCGGCGCGAGCGGCCCGAGCCCCAACGACACCTGTTCGAAGGCGAGATCCCGCGGCGCCCGCAGCAACGCGCGGACGGCGGTCTGGACAGGCTCAGGACCTTGGGCCACGGACGTCAGGCGGGGCTGAAAGCGGGATCGATGCGGGTAACGATCGCCTCGCGAATCTCGGGAATGGTGAGCCATCGATCGTTGCGCGCACTGTTATAGCTGAATCCCTCGGGACACGGCGTGGCCTGAAACGTCTGCTTGTACTGCTCGCGATCCCACAAGTCAGTCGACGGCGTGAGGACGAAATGATTCGCCATCTGCAGGCTCGTGTATCCGTCCATCTCCGTGATCATCTCCTCATGGAGCTTTTCGCCCGGGCGGATGCCGATCAGGCGCCGGTTGCAATTCGGCCCGATTGCGGTGGCGACGTCGCTGATGCGATAGCTCGGCAACCGGGGGACGAAGATTTCCCCGCCCCACATGTGCTCGAGCGCGTACATGACTAGACGGACACCGTCGACCAGAAAGATGCTGAACCGCGTCATGCGTTCATCGGTGATGTCGAGAGTGCCCTGCCGCGCCTGTTTCAGGAAATACGGAATCACGCTGCCACGACTGCCGAAGACATTGCCATACCGCACGACCGAGAACGTAATATCGTGACGCCCGCGGAAGTTGTTGGCCGCGACGAAGAGTTTGTCTGAGCAGAGCTTCGTTGCGCCGTAGAGATTGATGGGCGCCGCCGCCTTGTCGGTGCTCAATGCGACCACCTTCTTCACGCCGGTGGTCAGCGCGGCGTCAATGACGTTCTGCGCTCCGAGCACGTTGGTCTTGATCGCTTCAAAGGGGTTGTACTCGGCCACCGGCACCTGTTTGAGTGCGGCGGCGTGGACCACGACGTCCACTTTCTCCATCGCCGTGATGAGGCGATCGCGGTCACGGACGTCGCCGATGAAATACCGCAGGCAGCCGGGGTCCCGGTCTGCGAGACTCCCGCGCATCTCGAACTGCTTCAGCTCATCGCGGCTGAACACGATCAGCCGCTCGGGGCGATGGTGCTCCAGCACGTAATCGATGAACGCCCGTCCGAACGAACCGGTTCCTCCGGTTACGAGGATGCTCTGTCCCGTGAACAACGTGCTGTCTCCTGTGGCGCTGTGTATCGGCCGATGCTCGCGGCCTCGGCTGCGACCCTCAGCGAAGGCACTCGCGTACGGTGGCGACGACACGGTCGACGTCAGCCTCCGTCATCTGAGGAAAGAGCGGCAGCGTCACGCACTCGGCGTAATAGCGCAGCGATTCAGGGAGTGCCTCCGGATGGCTCGCCTTACCGTCGGACCGAGCGTAGTAGGAGTTCAGCATCACCGGCCGGTAATGCACCTGCAGCAATATACCCTGCTTGCGGCAGCGTTCGAACAGCTCGCGGCGCGAGACCGCACCGTTGTCGAACGGGACGCGGATGACGTACAGGTGATGTGCGTGGCGGATGCCGGGTACGGGGTGCTGCACGCGAACGAGCGGATCGTCCGCAAACGCCCGATCGTATCGCTCCGCCAGTGCGTGGCGCTGGTCGATGAACGTGTCGAGCCTTGTCAACTGCGTGATGCCAAGCGCGGCCTGCATGTCGGTGAGCCTGTAATTGAAGCCGAGCTCCACCATGTCGACATGCCAGGGCCCCTCCCAGTCGGGCACCTGGGTTTCCCCGCGCACCGTGCCGTGACTGCACAGCCGGCGCGCACGGTCCGCCAGATCCTCTCGGTTCGTCAGGATCGCTCCGCCCTCTCCGGTGGTGATCGCCTTCACCGGGTGAAAGCTGAGTGTCGTCACGTCGGCGAAGACGCCCGACCCGATCGTGATACCGTCCGGTCCGCGCGCCCCGAGGGCATGCGCGGCATCATCCACGAGGTCGAGCGAGTAACGGTCTGCGATGTCGCGCAATGCCGGCCAGTCGCACGGGTGACCCGTCAAGTCCACACCGATAATCCCTCGGACGCGGGCGCCTGACGCGCGCAGGGCCTGGACCTGGCGCTCCACCTGCGCGGGATTCAGCGTGAACGTCTCCGGCTGGATGTCTGCGAACACCGCGTGGGCCCCGACATACCGGCAGCAGTTTGCGCTCGCGAGAAAGGTGATGGCGGGCATGACGATGTGGTCGCCAGGACCCCAGCCGAGCGCGGCGGCGGTCACATGAAGCGCCGCGGTGCCGTTGCTGCAGGCGACCGCGTGCGTGGCGCCGGTGACCTCTTGCAACGCGTGTTCGAAACGCCCGATCGTGGGTCCCTGGGTCAGCCAGTCTCCCGACAAGACTGCGTCGACCGCCGCGCGATCGCGCTCGTCGATCCAATGCCGTCCATACGCCAGCGTTTTCATGGCTTCGGCTTTCATGACGCGACGTGCCTCCGTCACGCCGACAGCCTGACGAACTGCCTCACCATCAGCAGCGTGAACGTGAGCATGAACCCGAGTAGGAGTCCGAGTGCCGTGTTCAACACTTTGCGGGGCGACACCGGACGTAGGGGCACCTGCGGCGGATCCAGGACGCTGAGCTGCGACGCAGAGGCGGATTCGATTCGCGCCTGCTCATGACGCAGGAACAGATCGTTATGAAGCGTGCGCGCCAGCGTGACCTGGCGTTCGAGTTCGGCCAGTTGCACTTCCCGCTCGTTCAATCGCTTCATCTGCGCAAACTGTGGCGAGTCCGGGCTCAAGCGTTCCGTCAGTTCGCGCCGCTGCCGTTCCATGCCGGCCACCTTCGTTCGCATGGCGGCCACTGATTTTTCGAGCTCTTCATACACCGGGTTGATGAACTCGTCCTTCAGCGCGACGTCGAACATCGGTTTTGTCGGAGTCGGGTTCGCCCGGACGGACTCCATCAAAGGCACGTCGCGGTCGATGCTCCGCTGAACCGTGACGGTGGGCTTTCGCTGACTCAGCTCCTTTTCTGCGCTCGCGAGACGGGTCTGCTCGGCGGCCAGCTCGACGAGAAGCCACGACAGCGTGCCACGCTGCTCCAGGAGTGCCTCCACACCCCTGCGGGTCAGCTCGATCTGCGCGTTGTCTTTGAAGGCAACCAGGCGCGTCTCGAGCCCGTCGAGTTTCTGTCTCGCCTCGTCCAGCTGTCTTTTCAGAACGCTGCGCTTGGTCGTCGCCGTCCGGTCCGCCAACTGCTCGTTCATCTCGATCGCGAGCGCCGATAGCCTTTCCGTCGCGCGCGCCGCGAGCGTCGGGTCGCTCACGCGGACCCTCACAATCAGCAGCGAAGTATCGGGGACTTCCTCGACTTCCAGCGCCTCGTGGATGAACTCCTCGGCGGTCAGGTTGTGAGGGGGCTTGTCGAGGCCGAGCTCGGTCAGAACCTTTGTCCCGATCGACCGGTTTTCGAGGAGCGCCTGAAACGTCCGGTTCGTGGTCTTGTCTTCGTTGTGACGACTGATGCCGACCGTCGTGGTCGCTTCGTATTGCGGACGCATGAGCAGGCTGATACCCAGCGCCGCAAGACCCCCCAATAACGTGCCCGTGATCATCGCGAAACGCCCGCGCCAGATCGCGCGGACGTATTCCGCCAGATCGACGGTCTCGTACACGTCTCCTCCAGGCCCTGTCGTTGAAGGGAGCGGCGCAGCGTTCGACACTGTTACGTCAGGCGATCGATAGCGGTGCACGTGCAGCTGGTATTTCTGATCTAGCGTGCCTCGACTCCGGGGGTCCGCGGCGTTCGCTCGAGCCGCGCGAGGTCCGAGTCCACCATCATTCGCACCAGGCTCTGAAAGTCCACCACAGGCGTCCACCCCAGACCGGTGCGCGCTTTCGCTGAATCGCCGATCAGATGATCGACCTCGGCCGGGCGCAGAAATCTCGGATCCAGTTTCACGTGCGTCTGCCAGTCCATGCCAACGTGGCCGAACGCGACTTCGACGAGCTCACGGACCGAGTGGCTCTCCCCCGTCGCGATTACGTAGTCGTCCGCCCGCTCCTGTTGCAGCATCAGCCACATCGCGCGGACGTAATCGCCGGCAAACCCCCAGTCCCGCTGCGCATCCAGATTACCGAGGCTGAGCGTGTCGGTCAGCCCCAGCTTGATCCGGGCGACCCCGTCGGTCACCTTGCGCGTCACGAATTCCAGCCCACGCCTGGGCGATTCGTGGTTGAACAGAATTCCCGACACGGCAAACAGATCGTAGCTCTCCCGATAGTTGACGGTGATGTAGTGTGCAAACACTTTCGAGACACCGTACGGACTGCGCGGATAGAACGGTGTCAGCTCGGTCTGGGGGACTTCGCGCACCTTGCCGAACATTTCGCTCGACGACGCCTGATAGAACCGGATCGAGGCATCGACCTGCCTGACGGCCTCGAGCGCGCGCGTGACGCCCTGCGAGTTGAACTCGCCCGTCAGCATCGGCTGATCCCACGAGGCGGGCACGAACGACATCGCCGCGAGGTTGTAGAACTCGTGAGGCCGCACCGCCTCGATCACGCGGATGAGCGACAACTGGTCGAGCAGATCCGCCGCTCTGAGCTGCAGGCGGTCGAGCAGGTGTTCGATACGCCAGTAGTTCGTCGTACTCGCGCGGCGCACTACGCCGTATACCTCGTAACCCTTTTCGAGCAGTAGCTCGGCGAGGTACGATCCATCCTGTCCGGTAATCCCGCTGATCAAGGCTCGTCGGCTCATCGTCTTTGGCTTTTGCGTGAAAGGTTAGCATAACGGATGAAATACTCAGCCCTCGTGCTCGTCGCCGCACTGTTGGCCGGGCCAGCCCTGAAAGCGCAAGTCAGGGATCGAGCCGCTCCTGCGTCCACGGTCACCGAGGCTGCCACGATCGCGAAGGGTTGGGCTGCGCTCGCCGCTGGACGGCCGGGCGCGGCGGCGCAGGCTGCGGCTGAGGTGTTGGCCCGCATGCCGGCGAACCATTCCGCGCTTGCGTTGCACATCGAGGCGCTGTCGGCCGCGGAACCGCTGCGCGGTCTCGACGCCTATGAGGCACATATCAACGCGCAGACGGGTGAGGACGTCGGACTGCTCGAACCGGTGGCACGGGGTGCGCTGCAGCAGATTGCGCGGTCCGAAGACCCCGAGCTGCGACGCACCGCGCTGCGGCTGCTTTCCCGTGCGGGGGTGACCGCCGCCCGCGAAGCGCTCGCGGCCTCGGCGCAGCCCAACGATCGGATCGACGCGGACGCGGTGCTGGCTGGCGGTGGCGATGCGGCCGCGCTGAAGCGGCTCGAGGCCGTTGCGGCGTCGGCGGACGTGCCCGACAAGAAGCCTGTCATCCAGGCGCTCGCCTCCGTCGGTGCCGCCGCTGTCCAGTCTCTTGTCGCAATGCTCCAGGCGCGCAACGGGCCTGAGCGCGCCGCGATTATCGCCGCGTTGGGGAAAATGCGTTCCGAGCCGGCGCGGCCGGTGATCAAGCAGGCGATGAAGGATCCCGATCCGTTCGTCCGTGCATCAGCCGCTGTGGCGCTCGCCCGGCTGCGCGATGCCGAAGGGCAGTCGCGCGTGCAGCAGATGCTGGCGAGCGAGGTGCCCGACATCCGATTGATGGCGGCCGAAGCCTGGGACGGCCAGGATGGTCCGTGGGTGAACGCCATTACCCCACTTCTCGAGAATCGCGACGGCCTGACCCGGTTCCACGCCGCCAGGCTGATCGCGCCCGTCAATCCGGAGCTCGCCAAACGCACCCTGCAGGAGGGTCTTGCGGACCCCAATCCTGTAATCCGCGCGGAATCCGCCGAAATCATGGAACAGTCCATCGAAGATTTCCCGCTCGTCGCGGACCTTGGCCACTTGCGCCGCCTGCTGCGGGAGCGCGACCAGGCAGTCCTCGTATATGCCGCCGGCGCCATCTTGGCGGTGGCGCGCGGGGGAAAATGACCAGCCCAGCCGTTGAATATGGTTGAAAGTTTCCGGCTCGGCGGCTACCCTATTGCTACTCGAATCCCCAGCCGATAGTCCGGTTTTGCCCGTTAAACAGCAGTCAGCGCGCCGTGCGCACCACGCAGACCGCCTCGGGCGGTCGTGTATCAACGACCTATGAAGCACATCACCTCCCGTCGGACGCTCGGTTGGGCGTGTCTGCTGATGTTTCTCGCCGCGCCATCCGCGCACGCCGTCGTCGTGCGCGCCGGAGGGTCGCTCATTGCCATAGCGGCCGCGACCCGCGGGTCGGCCGTAGCATACGATTCCACGAACCGCGTGTACCTTGTCGTCTCGACGAGGGGCGTGCTGCGGGGCCGCTTCGTCCAGGCGGACGGAACACCGGTGGGTACTGCGTTTGTGATTCAGACCAGCGGGAACTACACCCATTTCCCGCGCGTGGCGTTCAGCCCTGAGGCGGCCGACGCCACGGGCGGCTTCCTGGTCACCTGGCATGAGAGCGACTTGCCGCAGGGTGCCACCAGCGTCCATGGTCGCATGGTGAGTGTCAGCGCCAACGGCGCCTACGGCCCCGACACGAACCTGGCCGCGGACGGCTCTTTCTGGGAAGTGGGCGCGGCCGTCGCGTACGGCAGCGGCAGCCGCGAGTTCCTCGTGGCGTGGCGGAAGCTTGCCGGCAATGACATCCGCGCGGTCCGCGTCGGCTTGGGCGGCACGCCCAAAGGGGCCGTCTTCAACGTGACCGCGACCCCCACACAGTACGAAGACAACCCGTCGGTCGCATACAACGCGTCGCGCAACGAGTTCCTCGTCGTGTATGCAGGATTCAACGACCCGGGCAACTATGCGTTCGTGGACTCGCAGCGCGTGCAGGCGGGCGCAGATGGCATGATGGGATCCGTGGTCCGTCTCATCCAGACAGCCGGCACGTACATCACCGACGTCTCTCACAACTCTCAGACCGGTCGCTACCTGGCGGCGTGGTATTCCACGCCGGCCGAGGCTGCATTCGGGCGTGTGGTGGAAGGGGATGGATCGCTGGGTGGCGGGATCCTTACGCTGTCGACTCGGTGGAAGGCTTACGACGCGCTCAGCGTCGCGTTCAACACCCGCTCGAACTCCTTCTACATGGTCTCCCATTCGTCGGGTGCCGAGGACGGCGGCGTCGAGCTCGACTCGAACGGCACACCGGTCGACAACGGGATCATCGTGACGGGCGCTGGTGGCACTGGCAACTTCTATCCCCGAGTCGCGGCGAGCGCAGATCAGCCGGAATGGCTGCTCTCCACCGCCAACAGTTTCACCTCGACGATGGTCCAGCGGCTGGCCGGATCTGGCGGCGGCGGCGCACCCCCGCCGCCACCCCCGACGGCAACGAGCAACCCGCGCATGTCGCTGGATGTCCCTCGCACCGGCTCGACGACGGCGGGCAACTTCACGGTGGCAGGCTGGGCGGCGGATCTCGCTTCGACGACTGATGGCGGGGTCGGTGCCGTCCATGTCTGGGCGTATCCGAACCCCGGTTCCGGCGCAGCCGCCATGTTCCTCGGTGCCGCCGCGATGGGTATCTCGCGCCCCGACGTGGGCGCCGCGTTCGGCGCACGCTTCTCCTCGACCGGGTTCGTGCTCAACGGCGCGCTCGCGCCCGGCACCTATGACGTCGTTGCCTTCGCTCACAGCTCGGTGGCCGGAGTGTTCAACAACAGTCAGACCGCGCGCATTCAGGTGCTGGCGCCGCCGTCGATTCCGCGGATGGTGATCGATCTGCCCGCGCAGAATCAGAGCGTCTCGCAAAACGTTCTCATCGCGGGATGGGCGCTCGACGTGGGTGCGGTGATCGGCACCGGCGTTGACGCGGTGCACGTGTGGGCCTACCCGATCGCGGGCGGAGATGCGATTTTCGTCGGCGTCGCGACGCTGGGGCACCTACGGCCGGACGTCGCGGCGGCATTTGGCGAGGCGCGTTTCGGCGGCGGAGGGTATCGCCTCGAGGCGACGCTACCGCGCGGCGAATACAACCTCGTAGTGTTTGCGCACAGCGTCAACACGAACAGTTTCAACAACGCCGCACTGGTCCGCATTCGCGTCCTGTAGCGCGAATTCACTCGACAAGCGTTGAATCCCCGTGTGACGGTCAGGCGTCAGCGGTGTGTCACACACCCAATGCGATCGTCTGTACTGCCACGACTACTGAGTACGTTTGTCAGCCTGCTGATCATCGGGTTCGCCGCACGCGCCGAGGCGTCGTCGATGACGATCGCGTGGGACCCGAACACAGAGCCGGACGTCGCGGGGTACGTGGTGGCATACGGCGTTGCGCCGGGTCAGTACGACGCAAGCGTCGACGTCGGGCCCACGACAATGTGGACCCTTGGCAATGCGGTGGACGGCCGCACGTATTACTTCACCGTCTACGCCTACAACGGCGCCGGGCTCACGAGCGATCCTTCGGAGGAAGTCTCGGGGACCGCGGGCCCAGTCGTGAGTCAGCCGTACATGAACATCGATCTCCCGTCGAACAACGCGGCATCGTTGCCCGACTTCGTCGTGGCGGGTTGGGCGGCGGACGTCAGTGCCACCGGTGACTCGGGTGTGAACGCCGTGCACGTCTGGGCCTACCCGAATCCGGGTTCGGGCAACGCGCCGGTGTTTCTGGGGGCGGCGCAGATCAACGTGCCGAGGCCGGACGTCGGAGCCGCATTCGGGGAGAACTTCACCAACTCGGGGTTCGCACTTCATGTCGCGGGACTTTCGCCGGGCTGGTACGACGTGGTCGTCTTCGCGCACAGCCGGGTCGCCGGCACGTTCAACAACGCGAAGACCATCCGCATCAGGGTTCAGGCCCGAACCTCCAGGCCGATGATGGCCGTTGATGGGCCTGTGGCACACAGCACTGTGTCAGGTGCCTTCACGATTGGCGGGTGGGCCATCGACTACCAGAACGACGCGTCCACCTCGGGGGTGGACGCCGTGCACGTGTGGGCGTACCCGGCGTCCGGGGCTGCCCCGATATTTGTCGGAGTCGCGGCGGTCGGCGTCTCGCGTCCCGACGTGGGCACGGCGTTCGGTCCCGCGTACTCCGCGGCCGGCTACAATCTGGTCGCGAACCTTCCCAGAGGCAGCTACAACCTCGTCGTATTCGCCCACAGCTCCGTGTCGGCCAGCTTCAACAACGCGGTCCAGGTTCCCATTACCGTGCACTGAACGGAACCTTAAGTTCGACCCTGAGGAACCCGACTTTGCTATGATGCGCGCGGCTGATGGAACGGGTCGATGTGCTCGTGGTCGGCGGCGGCGTCGTGGGTCTCGCGTGCGCTGCGGCAATGGCACGAGCCAGGCAGACCGTTTGCGTCCTCGAGCGTCACCGGCGCGCCGGCAGTGAGACCAGCACCCACAACAGCGGCGTCCTACACGCGGGCATCTACTATCCAACCGGATCGCTGAAGGCTCGATTGTGCGTCGAGGGTCAGCGTCTGCTCTACGACTTCTGCAGTACACACCACGTGCCCCACGCGCGATGTGGCAAGCTCGTCGTCTCTGATCGAGACGCGGGCGTCAGCGAGCTCGAAACTCTGTACGCACGCGGCACGGCGAACGGCGTCGAACATCTCGACATCGTCGACGCTGATTTCGTGCGCGCGCGCGAGCCGCACGCCCGGCCGGCGCCGGCGCTGTGGTCACCATCCACCGGAGTCCTCGAGCCCGAAGCCCTCGTCGGAGCGCTGCGCGCGGAGTGCGAAGATCTCGGCGTGGCCGTTCTGGTAGGAACAACTGCCCTGAATGGCGAGCAGCGGAAGGGCGAACTGCTGGTGGCGACCGGCAGGGAGACGATCGCTGCCCGTACCGTATTGAACTGCGCCGGTCTCCACGCAGACGATGTCTCCGGCGCGTTCGGCGGAGAGGCATTTCGAATCTTTCCATGCAGGGGGGAGTACGCCGAGCTGGCCCCTGCGCGCCGTCACATGGCCCGGGGTCTCCTCTATCCTTTGCCGCACGCGTCGGGACACGGCCTCGGAGTGCACGTCACTCCGACGACATGGGGATCGGTGTTGCTCGGTCCCACAATCCGGTATCAGTCGCGCAAGGATGACTATGAGGGTGACCGCCTCCCGCTCGACGCGTTCCTGGAACCCACCCGGGCGTTGCTGCCGGCCGTGGTGGCTGACGACCTGCGACCCGGCGGCACCGGCATCCGCGCGAAGCTGCACCCTCCGGATCAGACCTTCGCAGATTTCATGATCCGGCGCGATACGCACGTCGCCCCGCTGATCCACGTCGCGGGCATTGATTCGCCGGGCCTGACGTCGTGCCTGTCGATCGCGGCGTACGTCACGAAGATCGCGTTGGACCTGTAGTTCGTGGAGCTCTCAGCGGTCAGCTATCAGCATTCAGCTTTCAGCTGCAATGAAGACCGCGATCTCAATTGCAGGTAGTAGCTGCCGGCTGACAGCTGACGGCTGACGGCTGTCAGCTCTCATGTCCCCAGATGCCGTGCGAGCGCGTCGCGCCACTCCGGGAGTCGAATGCCGGTATCGGCCAGCTTCTGATTCGAGAGCGCGCAGTACTGCGGTCGGGCCGCCTTCATCGGCACGTCCCTGACGTTGACCGGCTCCAGCAGCGTGGGATCCGCGCCCAGCAGCCTCGCCGCTTCCGAACCGATGCCGAGCCACGTCGTCACGCCCGTGTTGACGCAGTGGTAGAGACCGGGTGGTGGTCGTCGCTCGAGCAGCGCGCGCGTCGCACCGGCGACATCCAACACGAAGCTGGGCGTCACCGTGCGATCGGCAAAGACGCGCACGCGCTCACCCCGGCGTAGAGCGCCGCAGATACGATCGACACTGCTCTTGGCGCGCTCGCCACCGAAGAGGCTCTCCACACGGAGGATGTAATGAGCGGGCGCGTCGGCGGCCAGCCACTCGCCGAGCAGTTTGGACAGGGCGTAGTGGCTCTGAGGATTTGGAGGATCGGTCTCGACATACGGCCGGTCGGACTCGCCGTCGAAGACGAAATCGCTGCTGTAATGCACGAACATGGCGCCAGCGTCGGCGGCGGCCCGTGCCAGCTCCGCCACGCCGAGTGCATTGACGGCAAATGCTGGCACAGGGCGATCCTGCGCGCCGTCCACATCATTGAAGGCCGCACAGTTGATTAC
>JAIVJE010000303.1:16645-22452 GCA_020200195.1 Acidobacteriota bacterium
TAGATAGGCAGCGCAAGGATGGTGTCGGCGGCCGCCTCGGCATGCGGGAACGCGCCGCGCCGATAGCCGAGCGAGGCAAAACATTCCTGCAGATGGAAAGGAACGGGATAGTAGATTTCGGTGCCGACGCCGGCCGCGGTCATGTGCGCGCGTACCCGGTCGCGATCTCGCACACGGATCACGTACTGGTTGTAGATATGACGGAAGCCGGGCGGCTCGACCGGCAGCACGATATGACCTGCCAGGCCTGCCTCCGTAAAGAGGCGAACGTATCGCGCCGCGTTCATCCGTCGCCCATCGGTCCACCGCCTCAGGTGTGGGCGCTTCACGCGCAGCACCGCGGCCTGCAGCGCATCGAGCCGAAAGTTACCGCCGATCCGTTTATGGTGATACTTCGGCTCGGCACCATGGTTTCGCAGCAGGCGGACCTCCGCACCGAGTGTCGAATCCTGCGTGGTCACGAGGCCGGCGTTGCCGAACGCGCCGAGATTCTTGCTGGGAAAGAATGAAAAGCAGCCCGCGGTCCCCATCGACCCCGCCTGACGCCCTTTGTACTCCGCGCCGATAGCCTGGCACGCGTCCTCGATCACCGCGACGCCGGCGGCCGACGCGGTCGCGAGGACAGGATCCATGTCCGCGCACAGTCCGTACAAGTGCACCGGGATGATGGCTCGGGTGCGCGGTGTAATCGCCGCGTGCAGTGCGCCGGGGTCGATGTTGTACGTGACGGGATCGATGTCCACGAGCACCGGCGTGGCCCCCACCCTGGCGACGCACCCGGCGGTGGCGAAGAATGAGAAGGTGCTCGTCACCACTTCGTCTCCGGGCCCGATGCCGAGCGCCATCAACGCAGCCAGGATTGCGTCGGTGCCGGACGACACCGCGATGGCGTGCTCGACGGCCAGTTCCCGTGCCAGCTCGCGCTCGAGCGCCTCGACTTCAGGCCCCATAATGAAGCGCTGGCTGTCGCAGACGCGGATGATTGCCGCCAGCAACTCGTCGCGTAACGCGCCGTACTGTTGCTGGAGGTCGAGCAGAGGTACCGCCGTCGAAGCCTGCCGCGTCATCGTACGAAGATCTCCGGTGCGCCCCACAACGCGGCATCGTTCCGGTGATCATCTCCCTGTCCCTTGGCGCTGTGATACGTGTTGAAGATCAGCTCGACGTCCTCCCCCGCGTAGCTCGAGAGATCGACCACTACCGGGATCCACCGCCGATCGCCCTGATTCCCGTAAGGATTGACGTGTTGCGTGAATAACTCCTCGAACGCGCGGCCGTCCGAGACGCCGACCATGAACAGCATGCCGTCGCCTTCCTTCGTCCATGAATCCGGCTGCGTCCCCACGGTCACCCGCAGCCACGCATCGTCTGGGATACGGACTTTCCAGATGATCCGCCCGGCCTGCGTGGTGAAGATCGCTTTTTTTGTCTCGCCGTTCAGAGTGGCGTCGACGACCTGAAACGTTTCGGGCGATGGCCGCCGCTGCGTCGTATCGAAGCGCTGCATCAGATCGACTGCCTCGCCACTCCCGCCGCGGCGAAACAGCCACCACCCGGCAACGAGAACGATGACCACGACCACCGCGGTGAGCACCGCGCGATTGCCTTTCATGACTCCAGCCTGCCTCCTGTCGGAAACGTTGAATCTACCACACGGGCCGTGGCAGCTTCATGAGCGCCCGCGTCGCTCTTTTACCGCCGCACGCGTCTCGCGATCGGCCTCGCGACGCTTGATGGTTTCCCGCTTGTCGTGCGCCTTCTTGCCTTTCGCGAGACCGATCGCCACCTTGACGTGCCCGTTGCGGAAATACATGCGCGTAGGCACGAGCGTCATGCCGCGCTCAACAGTCTTGCCGATCAGTTTCCTGATTTCCTGACGGTGCAGCAGCAGCTTGCGCCGTCTCGTCGGCTCGTGTTGAGAATACCCGCGGTGGCTGTACGGGTTGATGTGGACGTTGTAGATCCAGACCTCCCCCGCTTCGACGCGGGCGAAACTGTCGCGCAGATTCACGTTGCCCTCGCGAATGGCCTTCACCTCGGTGCCGAGTAAGGCGAGGCCGGCCTCGACCGTCTCGAGAATGTGGAAGTCGTGAAAGGCCTTACGGTTCTCGGCAATGCTCTTCTGCGCCTGCTCGCGCTCAGTTCTCATGGTCCCGGCACCTTGGCACCTTAGCGCCTCCACTCCTGAATGCTCATGCGGCCACGCGATTCTCGCCGGCCGGGCCGCAGCGGCGTCAGCGTCACGGAGGACTCAGGATGACGCGACACGAGAATCGCGCCTGGCAACCGCTGATCCAGGATCAGCGTGCCGAGCTGCGTGCCGAGCTCAGTCGAGTCCGCCAGAAGAATGATTTTCCGGTAATACAAAGGAAAAAGCAGCTGCGCCGTAAACGGATCATCAGCCACGACGATGCGGTCGGAGGCCGCCGCCACCGCCAGCACCGCCGACGCATCGTCGCGGTTGCGCTGGTGGTAGGCGCGTACCGTCCCACCCAGATGGATGAGGACCGCGATGGCAACCAGGGCGACCCCGAGCCGACCCGTCAGACGCTCGACGGGCGTGTCCGCGCGAAGATACGAGGCGATATTGCCGACTGCAGCCACGGCAAGGAGTGGAAGCAGCGGCAGGAGAAGCCGAGGCCCCAGCGATTTCCCGCCGGTCGTATCGACTCCCACGAATGCCAGCAGCAGATAGGCCGCGGCGGCGGCAACAACCGTGAGGCGGAGCCGGCGTGACGCGCGGCTCGACCGTGGCCCCGGCAGCAGGGCAAAAACCAGATACGGAGACACCCGTTGCAGCCCGGCGAGCCACTTCGGAGCGGTGAGCACCTCCCAGAGGTCCAGGCACGCGAGCAGGGCGACCGCACCCAGCCAGGCGTTGAAGCCGACCGACGAACGCCATTTCCAATGAATCCCAAAGGCCAGAAGCAGCCCGGTGACATACGCCGCGATTACGCGGTCTTTTCCGTACCCGAGCAGCCAGTACTGCACCACGGTTTCGTAGCGTTCGCGCAGGGTAAAGGGTCGCAACATCGGCAGCGCGGGATTCGGTTCGTCAGTCGCCAGGGCCGCACTTTGCAGGACGTGAACCGCGTGGCGCAGGTGGGCTGCTACCGGTCGATCGAACCACACCACATCAAGCGTCGCCGCCAGCACCAGTGGGACCGCTGCGGCGCACACGACTGTTACAAGAGGCGTGCTTCGCCGTTCACGCAGCCAACTAGCGAGCAGCACGCCAGGTAGCAGCAACACCACTTCGTCACGCAGTGCCGCGCCGGCGCCGACGAGCATGCCGCCCAGTATCGCTGCTGCGCGAGGCGGACACAGGACGGCACACGCGAAACCGGAAACTCCGAGCGCGACCGCGGGCGCATGCTCCCATCCACTGATCGCATAGAACCACAAGGGGCTGCCGGCACCCAGCGCGATCAGAACACCTGCACCTTCCGCTTCAGGCGCGAGCCGCCACGCCGCATACAGAATCACGCCGGCGGACAGCAGCGACAGGATGATGAGCCCGCGAAACCCTGCGATGCTGACGGCCGCTGCCTGGATGACCGCTGACGAAGGCGGAAAGATGGCCTGCGTCGTTCCACCTGTTGCCATCGCGAAGGGCTGCCGAAGGGGAAAGAATGTGCGGGCAGGATCCAGAAACTGTCCAGGATAGGGAATGTCGAGACTCTGGAAGCGGTGGCGGGCGAGAGCCTGGGCCTGCACGTACTTGACGCCTATGTCGCCGGAATACACCGACTCCGGCGCCAGAATGACGAGCCCCAACACGGCATACAGCGTGATGATTCCCGCGAGCAGCATCCCGCCGGTGACGGCCGCTCCGGGCCGAACGATCGTCACGAGGCGGCATCAGGCCGCCAGGCGGCCAGTCGCGCAGCCAGCCGGACTGCCTCGACGAGGCTCGACGGATCTGCCACGCCTCGTCCTGCAATGTCGAATGCCGTCCCGTGATCGACGGACGTGCGGATAATGGGGAGCCCCAGCGTGACGTTGACTGCACGGCCGAATGCGAGCAGCTTTATCGGGATCAGTCCCTGGTCGTGGTAGCAGGCGATCACGGCATCGAACTCGCCTCGCGACGCCCGCACGAACACCGTGTCAGCCGGGTAGGGCCCCTCGATCCCGATGCCACGTGAGCGGCACGCGGATACCGCCGGGACCAGGACGGCGTCCTCTTCGGTGCCCATCAAGCCGTGCTCCCCGGCGTGGGGATTCAGGCCCGCGAGCGCCAACCGGGGCGTTGGGATCCCGAAACGCGGGAGTTCAGCCGCTGCCAGTTCAATGGTTTCTTCGAGCCGCGGCCGCGTCAGCGCCGCCGGCACGTCACGCAGCGGAATGTGCACCGTCGCCAGAACCACCCGGAGGGTTTCAGAATAAAACATCATCGCCACACGGCGCGCGCCCGTGAGATGGGCGAGCAGCTCGGTGTGGCCCGGCCAGGGAAGGCCGGCGGCTTTGAGCGATTCCTTGTTGATCGGTGCCGTTGCGACCGCGGCCACGGCCCCTTTGGTCGCGTCCTGTACCGCCTGCACGATGGCGTCGTACGCCGCCCTTCCGGCATCAGCGGACACTCGACCACGCGCAAAGGCGACACCATCGTCGGACAGCGACCCATAGATCACCGGCGTGCAGACGTCAAGCACCCGCGGATCGGCCGCAGCCTTTTGAGCGATCTCTGGGCCGATCCCGGCCGGGTCTCCGGCCGTGATGGCGATGCGCGGCAATCCCGTCATCCGCAGTGGCCGCAGCCTCCGGATCCGCACGACCCGCAGCCGCCGCTGGGGCCGGTCGGATTGCTGCAGCTCCCGCAGCCGCCTTCGTCGGCGCAGCCGCCGTGCTTGACCCCTTTCCCGTTCGGCAGCTCGTAGCGCAGGCAGCACTTCAGCCGACCGCACATTCCCGACAGCTTCGACGGGTTCAGGCTCAGGTTCTGCTGCTTCGCCATCTTGATCGAGACCGGCTCGAACGTCTGCAGGAACGTCGTGCAACAGAGCGGACGGCCGCAAGAACCGTAGCCGCCGAGCATGCGCGCCTCGTCGCGGACGCCGATCTGCCGCATTTCGATGCGCGTCCGGAAGTGCGCCGCCAGATCTCGCACCAGCTCGCGAAAATCGACCCGGCCTTCGGCGGTGTAATAAAAGATCAGTCTGGAACCGTCGAACAGCTGCTCGACCCGCGAGAGCTTCATCGCCAGCCCACGCTCGCCAATCTTGAGCAGGCAGATTCGCTGCGCCTCCTGCTCCCGTTGCTTGTGTTTGAGGCGCGTCACCACATCATCGCGGGTGGCACGCCGCACGACCCGCGCAGCGCTTTCGTCTCCGGGATGCTTGCGCTGGGCCAGGGCGGCGACCGCGCGCGTCACTGTGCCGACCGCACGCCCCTCGGGCGTATCGACGATTACGGTGTCGCCGGGTCGCAGGGGCGTCTGGTTGTCCTCGGGGGTTGATCCGGAGGCAGCGGGGTCATCCAGCGCGAGATCGGGGAGAAGAAATGTGAAGGTGCGGCCGACCGGGGAGAACTTCACGCTGACAAACGGGCGTAGTTGCCCGGAGCTCATGGCGGCCTCTTCTATAGTGCGATGCGACCGTGCGCGCTGCGTGCGCTCAGATCTGGAACGCCACCCAGTCGGCGACGATTTTCGGGCTGGCGTTTCGTTCGAGCGCCGAGAGTGCCTGATCGACCGCTGAAAACGCGCGGAGGGCGCGGGCGCCGTCGAACGACCGAAGCAGCCCCTGGAGAAGCGGCTTCAGGTCGGCGTTGGCGAGATATCGCTCATCCGCACGGGAAAGCAGAAC
>JAIVJE010000231.1 GCA_020200195.1 Acidobacteriota bacterium
CGGCTCGAGACACTCCTCCGGCGTCAGCGAGCGGACGAGGCCGATGGACTCGTGCCAGCCGCGATTCTCCGCGTCGATCTCCGCGGCGTTCGGATGGTCGGCCGGTCGCTCGCGATCGCCGCGCGGGAGGCGCTCACCGTCCAGTCGTGAACGCGCCCTCGAGCGGGAGACCGGCGTCCTCCCAGTCGAGCAGCCCGCCGGAATAGCGCCGCACGTTGGAATACCCGCGCTGAATGAGGTCGCGGTAAAGCGCGACGCTCGAGAGGCAGTCGACGTTCGAGCAGTACACGACCACGTCGTCGTCCGGTCGAACTGCCGCGTAGAGCTCATCGGGGCTGTCGAAATGGAGCGAGCCCGGGATGTGCTTGGCGTCGTATGCCCACCGGTTCAGCGCCATGATCAGCTTGAAGTCATCGCCGCGGTCCAGCTTGGCCTTCAGCTCGTCACGCCCGATGGTGCGGATCGGTTGATCGCCCAGCGCCGCGTTTCTGTGAGGCTGTCCCATGGTCGACGAATCATCGCGCACATGGCGAGCGCGTGGCGAGATTGCGTCGAGTGGCGAGAAACTCGCTCCCTCGTGAACAACGCATTGGAAAAAGCGCCGAACGACGATCGGATCGCACTGCCATCGACGGCCCCAGTCGGTGAGGACGGCTGGCGCAACCGGCCCCTCCTCGTCGAGCCAGAACCGGTGACCGATCCCGTCCGACCGCCGAGGCGTGCACCACCACCACTGCACGTCGGCGGCCTCCCAGATCCCCGCCTCGGGGTCCTCCACTCGCGTGCGCTGCAGGAGTTCTGTCGCGAGCGTCAGGTACTCGAGGCCCGAGGCGCGTACCTCACGGATTGCCATGCACGCCGCGGCTAGGGCGCCACCGCGCGAACGCGCCGAACGGCTTCGTCGAAGGGCAACCCCTCCAGGTCGCCAAGCGGGTGTGACTCCCCCGCGAGTGGCGCCGCCACGCCAGACTCGTTGAACACCGCTGCCCCGAAAACGACGAGACGGTAGAAGCGGACTTCCGCGAGCTGCCAGGCGCGCGGCAGATTCGCGCGCTCCGCCGAGGTGCCCTTGTTGCGCAGGAAGAAGAGCGCCTCTCCCGATGGCAGCGAGGCCTGAAGCGGCGCGAGCGACTCTGGCCCATCGAAGAGCGGAATCTCGAGCGTGAGCGCGTCGACATCGACGGCGGGGAGCGTGCCCGCGACCGGCTCCTCGACACGAATCGTGGCGGCGGCGTAGTGAAGCGGCGCGTCCGAGGAGCCACCGAAGACTCGTCCCGGAGCGGCTTGGAGGATCCGGCCGCGGACGATGGCATCGGCCGATCGCGTCAACTCGGGGAGCGAGCCGTAGTGCTCCACCTCCAGCGCCGCGATCGACGACCCGCCGAGGAGCGACGTCACGGTCTCGTGATGGGCGCCGGAAAGTTGCAGCACCGTGCCGACGACAGCTGAACCAATGCCTGCGGCGACGAACGCAGCGGTCCAGACGACGTTGGCTCGGCGCGCGGCGCGTCGGCGACACCGCGGCCGGTCAGTAGGGATAGGCATTGATGTGCTCCACGTCCGCCGGATGGAGGTGGGTCGGCCCGTCGGGCGTGTTGACGTTCATGCATGTCGCCCCCACGGGTCCGGAGCTCTGGGGCGGGTTCCCCCAATGGCGGAGCCCGACCGTGTGGCCGAGCTCATGGCAAGCGACGTACTCGCGGCTCACCTCGTCGGCGAAGAAGACGGCGTAGAGCGGATTGAGGTTAAAGCGCAGGTCCTGCCGCTGACACCAGCGGTGTCCGAGCTGGTTGAACCCCTGCGGCGCCTCCGGCGGGCAGTTCACCCAGCCCGCCGCACCGTTGTCGCCGTAGTCCTGCGACTCGACGATGACATCGGTGACCGATGTGATCCTGTGTCGCTCGAAGACGATGAAGTCGGTCGGCCGGTAGTCCTCGAACAGCGCGTCTCGGAGCGCGGATGCGAGCTCTTCGCTCAGCGACTCCCCGAAATAGACGAAGTGCTGGTTGTCGTTGCCGACGCTCGTGCAGCGCGGCGGATCACGATCGGGATCGTTGCAGCTGAGGAATGAACCGATCTCCGGCCCGCCATGCGTCGCCGCCGCAGGGCTCGGGTACTGGACCATCGACAGCACCGCGGCCAGAAGCGGCGCCAGAGCCCGATACCGCAGACCGACGGTCGAGGCGTGCATCAGCACGTCACGCGGCTACACCGCTCGCCCGGCGCGCGGCGCGTCGGGCGGCCGCCCGTATGCCGCGACATAGTCGAGATAGATCGGCATGAGCTCCGCCGAGTCCCAGTTCTCCAGGTGGTCGAGCAGCACGCGCGTGGTGACGACCCCGTGGCGATGGCGCTCGACGAAGTCGCGGAGCGCGGCGAAGAAGGCGCTGTCGCCCATCTCGGCGCGGATCGCGCTCAGGAAGTCCGACCCCTTGAGAAACACCGTGTGGACGTATCCGTCGCAGCTCGTCCAATCGCCCCCCGAGACGAGATCGGCCGGCCACGCGTACACCGGACTGTCGACGTCGCGCGGCGAACAGTGCTCG
>JAIVJE010000011.1:0-1507 GCA_020200195.1 Acidobacteriota bacterium
GCCGAAAGGGGTCATGCTCACGCACAGCAACCTCGTCGCGAATCTCACGGCCGCGGCATCCGTGCTCGACGTGAGATCAGAGGACGTCGCGCTGTCGTTTCTACCGCTCAGCCACGCCTTCGAGCGTATGGTGGCGTTCGTATACCTGACGTGCGGTGTGACCATCGTGTTCGCCGAATCATTCGACACCGTCAGCCGCGATCTGGCTGTTGTCCGCCCGACGCTGCTCACCGGTGTGCCGCGTGTCTACGAGAAGATGCACGCGCGCATCATCGAGAAGGGCCAGAGCGGCTCCCCGAGTCGGGCGTGCGTGTTCCGATGGGCCGTGAAGGCCGGGGCTGCGCGGGCGCGTCCGGTGTTGAAAGGCCGCAGACCGGGTCCGCTGGCCACGCTACAGGGCGCCATTGCCGACCGTCTCGTATTCTCGAAAATCCGGGCGAACGTGGGGGGCCGTCTTCGCTTCGTCGTCTCGGGGAGCGCGCCGCTGTCGGTGACCCTCACGGAGTTCTTCCAGGGCATCGGTCTGCCCGTGGTGGAAGGATATGGCCTGACCGAAACCGCGCCGATCCTGACGATCAACCCACCCGATGCCCCGCGTGGAGGCACGGTCGGCCGCGCGGTCCCGGGGGTCGAGCTGCGGATCGCGGCCGATGGCGAAATCCTGGCGCGCGGGCCGAACGTGATGAGCGGGTACTACAACAAGCCCGAGGCGACTGCCGACGCGCTGAAGGAGGGCTGGTTCCACACCGGGGACATCGGCACGCTCGATGCCGACGGGTACCTGACGATCACCGACCGGAAGAAGGACCTGCTCGTCACCTCTGGCGGCAAGAAAATCGCGCCGCAGCCGATCGAAGCGACGATCAAACGCAGCCCGCTCGTGAGCGAGGCGGTGCTGCTGGGGGATCGTCAGAAGTACGCGGCCGCGCTGATCGTCCCGGACTTCGCCGCCCTCGAGCGCCGGCTGCGGGATCTGGGCCGTCCTCCCGCCGACCGCGCCGAGCTCGTCCGGCGTCCGGACGTCATCGCGCTCTATCAGGAGATCATCGACGCGCTGAACCGCGACTTGTCCCAGTTCGAGCGTGTCAAGCGGATCGCCGTGCTTCCCGCGGACTTCACCGTTACTTCCGGGGAGCTGACGCCGACGCTGAAGGTGAAGCGAAAGGTCGTGCAGGAGCGCTATCGACAGCAGATTGCCGAGATGTACGAAGAGTAGCGCAGGTCCTACCGGGTGCGGATCTTTCCGTTGCCTTCCAGATAATTGAGCAGGCCTCCATTCGCCGCCAGCGCGCGGGCAGCCAGAGCGGTCAGTTCGTCATGCTCGCCCGGCTCCAGGTGCCCTGCCTGGACCGCCGCATTCAGCAGGTCGATGATTTCCCCCAGCTCTCCGCGCGCGATCCGCATCGAGTGGGCGAATTGCGGATGCTTGTACTTGTAGAAACCCTCGGACGTATTGCTGCACGCCGAATTGATCGCCCGGCGAATTTGCCGGCAATAGTCCACGTCC
>JAIVJE010000011.1:1534-11346 GCA_020200195.1 Acidobacteriota bacterium
AATCGAGCAAAGTCCGCACGTGCACCGCACCGCACCCTGCACCGTGCACCCTGCACGTGCACCATTCTCCATGCCTCTGCCGTCCGAACGTGGCAATTATCGAAATGCCGGCGGCGGCGGCTCGATGTGAATGATGGCGTCCGCGATTTGCGGGTACTTGTGCATGAGGCCGTCTTTCACGACGTGGGACAGCCGGTGTGCTTCCTGGAGCGTCGTGTCCGCGGCGAACCAGACGTGCAGATCCAGGAAGGTGTGGTCGAGGGAGCCTCGCGATCGGATGCGGTGGCAGCCGAGCACTTCCGGCACGCTCATCACCGCCCGCCGGATGTCCTCTTCGTTCATGACCACGCGGTCCGACAGGATGTGCGACGTGTTGCGCGCGATCTCCAAGCCGGTGCGCGCGATGAACACCGCCACGACCAGGCCGCCGACGGGATCGAGGGCAGGGTACCCGAAACGAACCCCGGCCAGCGATGCGAGCACGGCGCATGATGTCAGCACGTCGCTTCGGGTGTGCATCGCATCAGCGAGCAGCAGTTCGCTCGTGAGGGTCCGGGCCTTTCTCGCTTCGTAGCGCACGACGAGCAGGTTCACCCCGAGCGTGCCGAGCATGACGGCGAAGCTCACGGCCGTCACCGTTGGAGGTTCACCACCCGCAAAACGCGCGGTCACCGCTCGCAGTACCTCGAGCACCACGAAGAGCAGAAACACGAAGATGCCAGCGGCCGCCAGCGTTTCGTATTTCCGGTGACCGTACGGATGGTCTTCGTCGGGGGGCTTTCGCGACGCGCGGACGCCGACCAGGCCCATGACGTTGGCCGCCGCGTCAGTGAGGGAGTGAAAGCCGTCTGAGATGATGCTGACGGCGCCGGTGGAGTAGCCAAACAGCAGCTTGGCCCCGGCGACCATCAGGTTGAGGATGAGGACGCGAAGCAGGACGCGCGAAACAGCGCCCGAGCGGTCAGCCAGAGTCGGTCCTAAAACACGCGCGCGTGCGGCAGCGGCCACCAGCGCAGCTGCACCTTGCCGATGATGTATTTCTTCGGCACGAAGCGCCAATGCCGGCTGTCGGAACTGTTGTTCCGGTGGTCGCCCATCACGAAGTAGTAGCCTTCCGGTATCACTTCGGGGCCCCAGTCGTCGTGGCTGCGATACTCGGCGGGCACGTAATCGTCGTTGATCGCCACGTCATTGCGATAGACACGCCCATCGACGATCCGGACCTGGTCGCCTTCCGCCGCAATCACGCGCTTCACGAACGATTTGTCCGGGTTCAGCGGGTAGTAGAGCATGACGATATCGTCGACGTGCGGGACGCCAATGCGGTACGCGAGCTTGTTGACGATCAACCGGTCCTGATCGGCGAGCGTGGGCGCCATACTCTGGCCTTCGACGCGCGCCACCTGAAACCCGAACGTGACAATCAGCGTGGCATACACCGCGGCCGACGCCAGCGTCTTCAGCCAGGCGAACACTTCTTCGCCGATACGGTTCAAGACCCCCGCCCCGTTGAGTGTCACCCTGGTGCTCTGGGACGCGGCAGTCATCCCTCCGGCAAGCGCCGGCACGGGCTCGCCGGCCACGAGCGGCTCCGGCCCCACGAGCGGATCGATCGGCGCCGGGGGCTGGAAGGCCTCGGGCAACGTCACCGGCGTGATCGGCGTGGGCGGAGCGGGAGGGGCGTAAGGGTTGTTGTAGTCGTTCATAGCCTCAGATACTCACGGAGACGTCTGGTCTGCGATCGGCTCACTGGAATCTCGCTGCCTTTGCCGTCCTTCATCTTCAGGATGTAGTTCCGGCTGAACCAAGGCACGATCTCCTTGATCTTGTTGATGTTGACCAGGTGCGACCGGTGCACCCGCCAGAATACCGCGGGGTCGAGCCCCGCCTGCAACTCGTCCAGTGTCCGATAGTTAGACGTTCCTGACAAGCTGTTCGTTACAACCGTAATCACATCGTCCTCGACGGAGGCGTAGACCACCTCATCGGTCTGGACCAGAAGGAACCGGTCACCGACTTTGAGCGCGAGCTGCTCGCGATGGTCCTCGCGTTCGACCAGGCGCTGCAGAAGCCGATCCAGGTCCGCCCCGGCCGCCGGACGCGCCGCCGCGCGATCGACGCTGATGCGCCGGCGGACGCGATCGACAGCCGTGCCAAGGCGTTCCGACTCGACCGGCTTGAGCAGGTAATCGACGGCGTTCACCTCGAACGCTTCGATCGCGTGCTGGTCGTAGGCAGTCACGAACACGAGCTGCGATTCGACGCCAGCCCGAAGCAGCCGTCGCGCGACTTCAAAACCGGTGATCCCCGGCATCTGCACGTCGAGCAAGACCAGGTCGGGTCCGTGCTCGTCGACGACGCGCAGCGCTTCGACGCCGTTTGCTGCCTGGGCCACCACGTCGACACCGTCGATCTGGCCGAGCAGGAAGCACAGTTCGTCTCTCGCGAGCTGTTCATCGTCCACGACAACGGTGCGTAGCGGATCCATCCGTCTGCTAAGCGGTGATTCGTGCCGGAACCGTCAGCTCCGGTATCACCACGCGCGCGCACGTGCCTTCCCCCGGCACGCTGTCGAGCTGCAGTTGATAGTTGGCACCGTAGATCACCCGCAGCCGCTCGTTGACGTTGCGCAGCCCGATGCCCCCCGACGGCGGGCGTTCGGCCGGCACGCTGCTCAGACCGACACCGTTGTCGATCACATCGATGATCGCGTGCCCGCGCTGGCGCACGCTGCGGATCGTGAGCCGGCCCTCGCCGATTTTCGGTGAGAGACCGTGTTTGAGCGAGTTCTCCACGAGTGGCTGTAGCAGCATGCTGGGAACCACGATATCCAGCGTGTCGGGAGCGATGGCCTTCTCGACCCGTAGCTTCGGACCGAACCGGATGCATTCGATATCGAGGTACTCGTCGATCGCTTCGAGCTCCTCGCGCAGCGTGACGAAATGCTCCTGACTTCGCAGCAGCCGGCGAAGCAGCCCCGAGAGCTTCACGATCAAGGTACGAGCGGTCTCCGGCTTCGATCGGATCAGCGAAGAGATCGAGGTCAGCGTGTTGAACAGGAAATGCGGGTTGATCTGGCTGGCCAGCGCATCGACCCGGGCGGCCATCAGCAGTTTTTCCTGTTCCTGCAGGCGATGCTCGATCCGCGCGCTGTTCCAGATCTTGATGGGCACGGCCACGCACAGGACGGTCGCCAGGATGACCAGTACGCTCAGCCAGACCGTCGGCGGCGACAGATAAAAAAGCCGCGCGCCACCGAAACGATGCCCGAGAGTCTGTCGAATGATCTCGAGGCCGATCGGGGCGGCGACGAGGATGACCACCCAATCGATCTGGAAACGTCGGACCAGCCGCCAGACGTTGCGGTGCAGGTCGGTGAAGAAGAGCGGGGAGAAGTGCCAGATCGCTTCCTTCGGGCAGAGCTCGCGAAGCCCGCCCCCGGCGAAGCCGCAGCCGACGGCGAATGGCAGCGCGATCCACTCGCCGGCGATGAGCGCCGGGATGCCCACCATCGAGCCGACGATTGCACCGGCGTAAGGCCCGGCCAGCAGACCGGCAAGGAAGGCACCCGCGAGCGTCAGATCCGCGGGGTTGAAATTCATCAGGAGGCGCACGCCGACCCCTGCGGTCAGCGGCACGCCCAGGCTGGCGGCGAAAATCAGCCGCTCGGGCCAGTCGCGTTTCTCGGTCAGCAGGATGCGCCGGAACCAGGGGAAGCGCACGAGCATGGTCGAGAGCACCGCGGCGATGGCCACTTGCACCACCAGCGTCGTCAGCAGGAACTGTTCTGCTGAGAGCTGCTTCGCTTCATGCGGCATGGGAATGCCCCTAAATTATAGCATCTGCGACCCTTCTCCCTTTTCGCTTGTTCGCGGGGGCGTGACACTTGATATGATCCCTCCATGATTCGTCCGTTCCTCATCGGCTTTGCGACGACGTTCAAGCACATTTTCAAACGACCGATCACCATCAACTATCCAGAACAGAAGGTGCCGGTCTTCCCGAAATACCGTGGGAAACAGGTGCTGATGCGCGACGAGAACGGGCTCGAGAAGTGCGTGGCCTGCGGTCTCTGCGCGGTCGCCTGCCCGGCCGATGCGATCTACCTCGAACCTGCGGAGAACGACGGGTCCGTTCAGGCCGGTCCGCGGTACGCCAAGGTCTACCAGATACACAAAACGCGCTGCATTTTCTGTGGGTACTGTGAGGAAGCCTGCCCGGTGTCCGCGATCTTCATGGGCAAGGACTACGAGCTCGCGGTCTACAGCAACAAGGACTTCATCTGGGACAAGCAGGATCTCCTGGTGCCGGCGGGAGCGCCGCCAGCGGGCGATTCGGCGCGTTAGGCGACCTGCACGGTAATTTCGAGCGCGCCCGCCGCATTGTGCGGCAGCATCCCGACGTGCCGTTCTGGCTGTGCGTGGGCGATCTGGCGGACGCTGACGGCCGCTACGAGGCCGTCGATACGCCGCTGTACTGGATCAAAGGGAACAACGAGAATTTCGACACGATCGCGGCCGGCGCGTTGCCGGCAGGGTTGCATTACGTGCCGAACGCGCAGGAGATCGACGTGGGGGAGATCCGCGTCGCTGGGCTGGGCGGAACGCTCGCCCCGACCTGGTACGAGACTCCGGCCGCCGACCTCCCGCATCCGCGGAAGGGAACGGTGCGCGCGACGGAGCTCGCGGACAAGCGCCGCCATTTCGTACGTGAGGAAGTCGATGCCTGCAAGCGGATGCGTGGCATCGATGTCTTTCTGACGCACGAGGCCGCGCGGCCGTACCGCGCAGGCCGAGGCAATGACGCAGGGAAGACGCCGATCAACGAGGTGCTCGTATCCATGCAGCCGCGACTGCATCTGTTCGGGCACCATCACCGGTTCACCGAGCAGGAGCGGGAAGGCGTTCGATCCATAGGTCTCGACCTGGTGTCCGAGTCGTACCTGCTCATCGACGCGCCAACATTGGAGTACCATCTAATGTCGTAGGCCGGCCGTGGAGCCGGTGCCATGTATGCCGCGAATCTCTTTCCTCGACGATCTGGAACGCCGTGTCCTCGTGTGCGATGGCGCCATGGGCACGATGCTGTATGCCAAGGGGATTTTCCTTAACCGGTCGTTCGATGAGCTGAATCTGACGGAGCCAGACCTGGTGGCGGAAGTGCATCAGGCGTACGTACGCGCCGGCGCCGACGTCATCGAAACCAACACGTTCGGCGCCAACCGAGTCAAGCTCGGCGCGTTCGGGCTGGCGGAGCGCGCACACGCCATCAACACGCAGGGTGCGCGCATCGCGAGGCACGCTGCGCGCGAGAACGCATGGGTGGCCGGCGCGATCGGACCGCTCGGCATCCGCGTCGAGCCCTGGGGCAAGACGGGTCTGGACGAAGCGGAGGATCATTTCCGTGAGCAGGCCCGCGCGCTGGTCGAAGGGGGCGTCGACCTGCTCATCCTCGAGACCTTTCGCGACGTCAACGAAATCGGCGCGGCCATCCGCGCGGTACGCAGTGTCTGCGATCTGCCGATCGTCGCGCAGGTGACGACCGAGGAGGACGGGAACAGCCTCGACGGGGTGTCGCCGGAGGCGTTCGTGCCTGCGCTCGAGCAGAACGGCGCGCACGTCATCGGGCTCAACTGCAGCGTGGGTCCGGCCGCCATGCTCGATACGATCGAGCGGATGTCCGCGTCCGCATCGGTACGGCTGTCCGCCCAGCCGAACGCGGGACGGCCCCGCGAGATCGAAGGGCGCAACATTTACCTCTGTTCGCCCGAGTACATGGCGTCCTACGCGCGCCGCTTCATCAGCAACGGTGTACGGCTGGTCGGCGGATGCTGCGGGACGACGCCCGAACACGTGCGGCACATCAAGGTAGCGGTGCGGGCACTCGCGCCGACCGCGACCAGGGCGGTGGCGGGCGCGACGACCTCGGCGGCTACCGTCAGCCGGACCGAACCTTCCGTGCCGCCGGTTCCGCGTCCCGAGAAATCGCGGATGGCCAACAGCCTCGCGCGCGGCACATTCGTCGTCAGCGTCGAGCTTGTGCCGCCACGAGGCTTCCGGGCGGAGGGTATGGTCGAGCAGGCGCGGCGGCTGCGCTTGCACGGTGTGGATCTCATCAACATCCCGGATGGGCCGCGAGCGTCGGCGCGCATGAGCGCGCTCGCTGCCGCGATGCTGGTCCAGCAGCAGGCCGGTATCGAAACCATTCTGCATTACGCCTGTCGGGACCGAAACCTGCTGGGGATGCAGTCGGACCTCCTGGGCGCCCATGCGATGGGCGTGCGCAACCTGCTCATCGTGACGGGCGATCCGCCGACACTCGGAGACTACGCCGACGCCACCGCCGTATTCGACGTCGACTCAATCGGCCTCACGAACGTCGTGGCGAGGTTGAACCGCGGTCTCGACATCGGCGAGCAGGCGCTCGGCCAGCCGACGGCGTTCCACATCGGCGTCGCCGCGAATCCGTCCGCGCTGAATCTCGACGAGGAGATCCGGCGGTTCCAGTTCAAGGTGGAGGCCGGCGCGGAGTTCGCCGTCACGCAGCCGGTGTTCGACGTGCCGGAGTTCGAGCTGTTCCTGAAGCGGATTTCCGGGGCGCGCATCCCGATCCTCGCCGGGATTACGCCGCTCGAGAGCCTGCGGCACACAGAGTTCATGGCCAATGAAGTGCCGGGCGTGCGTGTGCCGGCGGCGATCGTCGATCGGATGCGTCGCGCGGAGGAGTCCGGGCGCGCCGCGGCAGAAGGTACTGCGATCGCACGAGAGATCGCCGCTGAGATTCGCCCCCTCGTCCAGGGTATTCAGATTTCGACCGCCGCCGGCGCGTCCGAAGCGGCGCTCGGCGTGATCGAAGCGGTCGTCGCGTAGCTCTAGTCAGCTCGGCTGACCGCCCATCGTCCCTTCTGCTTGCTCCCGCCAGCAACACCGGGATATAGTCCGAGATTGCTTTATTCGCGACCTTAGCGGCACCGGCTTGCACCGCGAGCGGGTGTCCGTTCCGTACTTGCGAACGGACGAGGACAGTTGATGGCCTTATTTGATCGAAAAGCCGAGGAATCGGAGATTGTGTCCGGCAGAGACGCGGCGACGCGCGCACTCTCAGTGACGGCGGTCGAGAACGACTTCGTCGAGGGTGTCTACGACAAGCTCGCGAAGGTATACGACCTGATCTTCGGGCCGACCCTGCATCCCGGACGCCTGCAGGCCATCGAGCGGATGAACGTGCAGCCTGGCGAGCGTGTCCTCGAGGTGGGCGTGGGCACCGGCATCAATCTTTCGCTATATCCGGATACCTGCTCGGTGACCGGGATCGATTTTTCCAGCTCCATGCTGGAGAAGGCGCGCGAGCGGGCGGCCCGGAAAGAGCACCGCCACGTCCGGCTCCTCCAGATGGACGCCGCCGACCTCAAGTTCGCCGACGGTTCGTTCGACATCGTCTACGCGCCCTATCTGATCAGCGTGGTGCCCGATCCGGTGAAGGTCGCACAGGAGATGCGCCGCGTCTGCCGGCCTGGGGGGCGCATCATCTTTCTGAATCACTTCCTGAGCGCGAATCCGATCCTGTCGCGGATCGAACGGCTGATCTCTCCATTCACGATCCACATCGGCTTCAAGTCGGACCTGGATCTGCCGGCGTTTCTCGCGCAATCGGGCCTGCAGCCGATCTCGATTGAGAAGGTGAACGTCCCGAAGATCTGGTCACTCGTTACGAGTGTCAAATAGCTCTCAGCTTTCAGCTCTCAGCTCTCAGCTTTCAGCTCTCAGCTTTCAGCTTTCAGCTTCAGCATCACCATGGCCGTCTTACGCTGACATCTGATCGCAACAGCTGAAAGCTATCTAGAATGGTTTTTCCAACGACTCCGACTGCGGCGTGAACAGTTTCGCGCCGTCTTCCGTGATGTACATGTCGTCTTCGAGTCTCACGCCGAACTCTCCCCGAATATAGATTCCGGGCTCATCCGAGAACGTCATCCCTGGAGCGAGCGGCAGCGTGTTGCCTCGAACGAGGTACGGCCACTCATGGCCGTCCATCCCCATCCCGTGGCCGACCCGGTGGGTGAAGTACTTGTAGTCCGGCCCGAATCCGGCGTCCACGATGACCTTTCGCGCCGCGGCGTCCACCGCTTCGCATGGAACCCCCGGCCGCGCGGCGGCGAGCGCGGCGTCCTGCGCGCGTCGTTCGATCGCGAACACCTGCTTCATCTTGTCCGAGGGTCTGCCGAGCACGAACGTCCGGCTGATGTCGGACTGATACCCCTCGACGGTGCAGCCGCCGTCGATGAGCAGAATCGTCCCTTCACGGATTACTTGTGGCTGGATGGATCCATGGGGAAGTGCCGAGTATTCGCCGACCTGGACGCCGGCGCCTCCTTCGAACCCCAGACGCGCATGCGCTTCAGAGACCAGGCGGCCGAACTCGTGCTGCGTCATGCCGTTGGCGAGCGCCTTCCACGCGGCTTCGTACGCCTGCAGTGTCACAGCCGAGGCCAGGCGCATCAGCTCGAGCTCGTGCGAGTCCTTGACCATGCGGCAGCCCGCGGTAATCGGGGTTCCGCTGACGGCGGTGATGGACGGGAGCGCCGAGGCGATGCCATCACTGAAGACGAACTTGACGGTCTCTTCGATGCCGATCCGGCCGGTGCTGACGCTACGATCGCGCAGTCCCTGCGCGACCCGCTGATACGGGTTCTCGTGCTCGTGCCAGGTCCTGACGTCGGCGTCACCGGTGAACGGGCCCCGGGCGATCTGCTCGCGGGCCCGATCCTCCTCGAACGCGGGGCACACGAAGAACGGCTCGCCGGTCATCGGGACGACGCAGGTGAACAGCCGTTCGCCGCCGCTCCACTCGATGTTGGTGAAGTAGACGAGCGACGTGCCGCTGCAGAGGATCAGCGCATCGATCTTGTTCTGCGCCATCAGACGGCGCGCGCGTTCCATGCGGGTCCGGCGTTCGCCGGCCGTGATCGGCTTCGCCTCGCTGCGCCGCGAGGTGAGAGATTGAATGGACGGCGGCAGCGGAGCGGTGGTCTGCGCATCTTCATGTCGCGTGAATGCGGACGATCCTGCGAGTACTGCAAGACCGGCCGAGGACTGGAGAAACGTGCGGCGGGACGGCATCAGCTCTGCTCCTGCTCGAGGCGGTGTCGGATCATATCGGCTACCACCTGTGCGCCGTTGGTAGGCGGGCGCGCAGGCGGCGCGGGGAGCGCGAGCAGCCGATCGAGCGCGGCGACCCAGCGGCCCGCCAGCAGTTCATCGATCGAGAGGAACTCGCACCTCAGCATACGCGGCATCTCCGCGATGAGCACATCGTACTCCGCGAAGCGGCCGCGTGACGCGTAAAGCATCGCCGTTTGGTTGGCGGCGCACTCGGCGATGATGCCGTAGCCCGGCTTGGTGACGACCACGTCGACCGCCGCCACCAGATCCTCGTAACGAAGCCCCGCGTCGTACAAAAGGCGATCCTCGAGTCGATGAATACCCGGTTCCGGCCGCTTGCGAGGATCTGCTCCGGTCACCACGACAGCGTAGCGGCTCAGGCAGTCGACCCGGGAATAGTCGAAGTTCTCGAGCCCGTATCCGCCAAACGACGACAGCACCAGCGGCACGTCTCCTGGGAGCCGCAAGCGCGCGCGGACCGTCGTGCCGTCGTGCCGGGCGTGACGTGCGACCAACGGCACGTCGATCACTGTAGGGATCGCCGCGAAACCGCCGTGCATCGGAAGTCGCCAGCCAGCGTCCGCTCGGCGATAGGCGTCACGCAGCGCAGGGATCAGCTCCGGCGCCGCTGACAGGCGCTCTGCGTACCCC
>JAIVJE010000232.1 GCA_020200195.1 Acidobacteriota bacterium
GGCCTGTACACTGCCTCCGGCACGACGCTTACGCGGACGACGAACTTCCAGGAGCCGCTGACGTCCTCAGGGCCACGGATTATGCAACTGGCCGCGAAAATTATTTTCTGACGGCCGTCACCGGACCGCTTTGACGGCGTCGGGCTTCTGCGGCGGCGCGTCGGTCGCGGCGGTCGACATTTTCTGCAGCATTCCGTCGCGCGCCGCTCGGAACGAGGCAAGGTGGGCCGAAGGAATTCTTCGTGAACGTAGTGCCGGCCGTCGGCGCGTTGATGAGAATGGCATGGCCATGAAGCGACGACTTCTCTTACTCCTGTCGATTGAGACAGAGGGTTCTACGGCCCTCAATTCGCCGTCCCGCCCTGGATCACCCCAGAACCCCGAGCCGGGCACGCGGATTGTTGGAACCGTAGAAACTGGATGTTATCGAGCGGCCATCAACCAGACGCCCCAGTTGCCCGAGCGGCGGCTGTGATACGCGACGCGGCGTCCATCGGGAGACCAGGTGTATTCCTCGGCGGACGGATCCGACAGAATGCGGCGCATCGATCCGTCGGCCATCTCGAGCAGCCACGCGCCGTCGCGGAACACCTGGAACATGATGCGGCGGCCGTCAGGTGACACCGCAGGCGTGCGCACGAGACGTCCTCTCTTCGGCGACGGGTAGATCCGCTGCGCGCCCGAGATCAGGTCCTTGACGATCAGCCGATCTTCGTGGCTATACGCGATCCGCCGGCCGTCCGGGAACCAGGACGCGCCCCAGGGCTGCCCGAAGGAATGCGACGTCAACCGGCGTTCCTGTCCGGACTCCAGATCCATCTTCCAGAGATTCCACACGCGCGGGCGGCCCGCCTCCGCGCGGACGTAGGCGAGCGTGCGGCCGTCAGGCGACCAGCTTGGCACCGCCGCGAACCCCTCGCCGCTGACGCGGCGCACGTTGCGCCCGTCGGAGTCTGCGACATAGACGGCGCGCTCGCCGTCGCGGTCCGAGTCGAAGGCAACCCGGGTGCCGTCCGGCGATGGCCGAGGATGGAAGTTCCGCGAACGATCGTCGACGACGCTCGTGATCCGGAGGACGGCACCGTCGCTGTCGGTGTCGGCCCGCATGAGCGTACTGCGGCCACCGGCTTCCGCGTGGTAGAACATCGCGGTCCCCACCGTCGCGAATGCAGGCGAGTATGCAACCGCCCCGGACGGAATCCCACTTGCGCGGCGCGCATCCGCAGCGTCGTCCACGTCAGCCGCCGACACGACGCGCGCCGCAGTCTGCGGTTCGGACGGCGCCGGAGGGGACGGCCTGTTGAGTGTCGGCTGGCTTGCGGATGCCGGCGGGCTGGTCGGCTCGGGCTGGCTCGTGGGGGCAATCTGTCCGGTAGGCGCCGGCTGGCTCGCCGGTGCCGGCTGACTCGCAGGTGCCGGCTGGCTCGTGGGTACCGTCGCCGGGCTCGCGGTGTCAACCGAGCGGTTGGCAAGGGTGACAGCAACTGGCGCGTCGGCTGCACGCGCAGGAACCGCGCGCGCCTCTGCCTGCGCCTGCGGAGCGGAACCTTTGTCGGTCCGCACGGAACGATTCCACACGGCCGGAAGCAGCGCGATCGCCAGAAGGGCAGGAATCGCCAGCGCCGCCAACACGCGCATTCGCCGCGAATGTTCGCGCCGGAGAAGAACGTCGTGTGCTGACGGGACACGTACGATAGAGGTCACCGTCGCCGCCATTGGCTCCGGGGCGGCCGTCCGATGGATGGGGATGTCCGCTGGCGACGCCGGCGCCGGCACAGCAGCGGCGCGGCGGTACGACGCCTCTTCGATTAACGGCCATACCGTCCGAACGACCAGCTGCTCGTCGAGCTCCGCAGCGCGAGCGTAGCCAACGAGCTGCGTCCTCGCGTAGTGCCCCGCGGGCCAGTTGCGGAAATACCCCCACTCCAGCTCGCGAAGCAGCGACACGGGGATCCGGGTCCGCATCGCGATCTCCGCCAGCGCGAGACCTGTCGCACGTCGCGCACGCCGGATATCGGAGATGGTCTGCGGGGCGCCCGGCTGAGCGCCATGTCGCATGTCGGTTTCGAGCGGCAAATCCGCGGCCGATGCCGCGTGCGGTTCACCAATCGCGGGGGGCTCAGAATCCTCGACCTCTCGTGCGAAGTCATCGAGCCCGAGCGGTTCGTGACCGGCCATCGCAGCTGTTGGCTCCGACGAGGTGGCTTCGATGGCCGCCGAGTAGCTCGCGATCAGGTCCCTGATTGCCTCGGCAGGATCGGATGCTGCAAATCGGCCGAGCGCGTCCGCGAAACTCTGGATCGAAGGATAGGGCGGTACATCCAGCGTGCCGAGCGCGCGCGCCACGACCAGCCGCAGCGCACCCGGGACGCGGAACTCTGGCGCAGCGTCGAAACCGGGCAGCAAGGACTCGAGCAGCCGTGCCGCGCATGCCGCTGTCGGCCCGCCCGCGATCGGGCCCTCGATTGAAAGCGAACCCGCGCGCGTAAGGCGGATGGATTCCGCCGACGGCACACCGCCGATTTCACCGCGCCCGACTTGCA
>JAIVJE010000233.1 GCA_020200195.1 Acidobacteriota bacterium
ACCTTGTGTCGTGCGGAACCTCCCGTGCGGAACCATTCGTGCGCAACCATTCGCCCGTGTTAAATTGAGCAGTTCCCGCAGCGCGCGACGGACTGCCTTATGCCCCAGCGGAAGCTCGACGTCGTCCTCGACTCGGTCAAGCGCCTCCAGCGGATGGGCGCGACCGCCAACCTGGTAAACCTGCTTCAAAAGCAGCATCCGGCCGACCTCGCACAGCTTCTTTCGGAGCTCCCCGACAAGGATCGTCAGTCCGCTTTTTCCCTGCTGGTCGAGCGAAGCAGCCGGCTCGGGATGGAAGCACTCAGCGAACTGGGCCCTGAAGCTGGCGCTGCGCTGTTGGCCGGACGATCCCCCGAAGAGATCGTCAAGCTGACCCAGGAGCTCGCGTCCGACGACGCGGCGGCGATCATCGACTACCTGCCGGAGGAGCTTGCGGCCGCGGTCCTCGAGCTGATGCAGAAGCGGCCGACCGGCGGGGAAGTCGGCGATCTGCTCGAGTACAAGGAACAGACCGCCGGCCGGATCATGAACCCGAAAGTCTTTGCGCTTTCGGAGGACATGACGGCGGGGGAAGCCATCATCGCGCTGCAGGAGTCGCGCGACGTGGAGATGGTCTTCTATCTCTACGTGATCGACGCTCGTCGTCACCTCGTCGGCGTCGTCTCCCTGCGCCGTTTGCTGCTCGTCCCGCCGTCCACGCCGCTCAAGCGGATCATGACGACGGATCTGATCAGCGTGCGGGCGGACATGGATCAGGAAGAGGTCGCGAGGCAGGTCGCTTCCTACAACCTGCTCGCGATTCCGGTCGTCGACGAAGAAAACAAGCTCGTGGGCGTCATCACCGTCGACGACATCATTGACGTCATCAAGGACGAAGCGACCGAGGATGTGTATCGCCTGGCTGGCCTCGCTGGCGACGATCGCGTGTTCACCAGACCCACGGACTCGCTCCGCAAGCGTCTCCCATGGCTGATCGTCAATCTCGCAACCGCCTTTCTCGCCGCGCTCGTCGTCAGCCAGTTCGAGGGGACGATTGCGACCGTCACCGCGCTGGCGGTGTTCATGCCGGTCGTCGCCGGCATGGGCGGCAACGCGGCAACGCAGACGCTGACCGTCATCGTCCGCGGCATTGCACTCGGCGAGTTGACGTGGAGCAACTCGAGGAAAGCGCTGTTCAAGGAAGCGCTGGTTGGCGTCGGCAACGGCGTGGCCTGCGGCGTGCTCGGCGCGGCGGTGGTTTGGGTAACCCAGGGAGACAAGTGGCTCGGCGGCATCCTGGCGATGGCGATGATCATCAACATGGTGATTGCGGCGGTCGCAGGAACGCTGATTCCGCTGTCGCTGCGTGCGCTGAAGGTCGACCCGGCGCTCGCCTCATCCGTGTTCATCACGACGCTGACCGACGTTTTCGGGTTCCTCTCCTTCCTCGGTCTCGGCACGGTCTTCATCAGATACTTGCAGCGCGCGGGGTAGAATAAGACCCCGTGCCGGTGTACACGTCAGAAGCGCTCATCCTGCGCACCTACAAATTGGGTGAGGCGGATCGTATTGTCGTGTTTCTCACACGGGATCGCGGCAAGAAACGGGGCGTGGCGAAGGGTGCCCGCCGTGCGCGTTCGCGGTACACGGGCGCGCTCGAGCCGATGACGCGCGCCGGCGTCGCGTATTACGAGCGCGAGCAGCGCGAGCTGGTTCGACTCAACTACGTCGAAGTGATCAGGTCTCCGATGGCCGCATCCGGCCGCAACGAGCAGAGTGACGCCGCGCTTGGGCACGTCGGGTATTTCGCCGAGCTCATTGACGAATGGGCGCCAGAGGCTCACGCCGACGAGCGGCTTTACCGGCTCGGATCTTCCATGGTGGACGCGATTGCCGATGGTGCTCCGGTCGAGCGGCTCGCCCGCTATTTCGAGTACTGGTTGCTCAGACTCCAGGGCGTGTATCCCGCGTTGGCCTGTCCGGGCTGCGGGCGGGCATTCGAGCACGGGGCGGTTATGCCGCCGCGCGATCACTTGTATGTCTGCCGGCGCTGCGCGCCGCCCGGCGGCGGGCTAGGCGTATCGGCCGAGGCGATGCGATTCCTCGGCCTGGCAGGCGCCGCGGCACCGGGGCGTCTCGACGGGTTGCCGCTCGCGCCGCGGGCTTCTCGCGAGCTCGAAACGGCGCACCGGCGACTGATCGCTCTGCATCTCGACAAGGAGCTCAAATCCGCCCGGGTCCTGCGCGAGATGCGATCGGCCTTCTGACCCGAATGACCACGCTTCAACAACTGATCTTCAAGCTCTCGGAGTTCTGGGCCTCTCGTGGTTGCCTTCTCCAACAACCGCTCGACATCGAGATGGGCGCCGGAACCATGCACCCCGAGACCTTTCTGCGGGTGCTCGGGCCCGCGCGGTGGAACGTCGCGTACGTCCAGCCGTCGCGCCGCCCGGCCGACGGCCGCTTCGGGGAGAACCCAAACCGCCTGTTCAAACACCACCAGTTCCAGGTCCTGCTGAAGCCCGCACCGGACGAAGTTCAACAGCTGTACCTGCAAAGTCTCGACGGCCAGGAGATCACCCAGTTCACGTATTTTCAGCAGGCGGGTGGAATCGACCTCTCGCCGATTGCCGTGGAGCTGACGTACGGCCTCGAGCGGTTGGCGATGGCGCTTCAGGACGTCGACGATGTCTTCGAGCTGGAGTGGGGAGCGGGCGTCAAGTACCGCGACGTCCGACATCGCGACGAAGTCGAGCAGTCGAAGTACGCCTTCGGTCACATCGACATGCTGGCGGGCGAACTGCATGCGCTGCATCGCACGATGTTCGATCAGTACTACGGCCTGGCACAGGCGCTCCTCCGATCGCACCTCGTGCTGCCGGCGCTCGACTACTGTCTCAAGTGCTCGCACATGTTCAACCTCCTCGATGCGAGCGGCGGCATCGGCGTCACCGAGCGGATGAACTACATCCTGCGGGTGCGCCAGATGGCGGTCGCGATCGCGAAGAGCTGGGTGGGGGAAGACGCTGAAAAGGAAAAGGGAGAAGGGACAAGGGAAAAGGGAGAGGGGACAAGGGAAAAGGGACAAGGGGCAAGCGACAACGAACAGGGAAACCGCAAACGGAATGGATAGAGAAGTGCTGATCGAGATCGGCGTCGAGGAACTGCCTGCGAGGTGGATGCCTGCGCTGACGCGGCAGCTTGCCGAGCGGCTCGCGGCGCGCCTGGAGCAGAGCCGGATCGCGCCAGGGGCGCCGATTGAGAGCTTCAGCACGCCCCGGCGCCTCACCGCCCGCGTCGCCGGGATCGCGGATCGTCAGGAGGATCTCGAAGACACCATCACCGGTCCGCCGCTCGCTGCCGCCTTCGGTGCAGACGGCCAGCCCACCCCAGCCGCGCTGGGGTTTGCGAAGAAGCAGGGGGTCCCGTTCGATCAGATCGGCCGCATTACCACCCCGAAGGGCGAGTATCTGTCGTTCGTGAGGCGGCAGCGCGGACGAAGCGCAGTCGACGCGCTGCCCGAGGTGCTCGGCGGTCTGCTGCGCGATCTGTCGTTTCCCAAGCAGATGCATTGGGACGCGCTGCTCGACGACGGTCGTGGCGAGCTCCTCTTCGGCCGCCCCATCCGATGGCTGCTCTTTCTGTACGGCGGCCGCGTCGTGCCATATTCGATCAAGCGCACGCCCGCCGCCGCGGGTTCGCAGGTTCAGGACATCGAGAGCGGTGCACTGACGTATGGCCACCGGTTCCTTGCGACCAGCGGCCGGGCCGGCCGATCGATCAAGGTGCGGAGCTTCGACGAGTACGCTGCGCGCCTCAAGGAACACTTCGTCGTGCTCGAGCATTCCGAACGCCGCGATCGCATCGCGCGCGAGCTGGAAATCCACGCCCGGCGGCTCGGCGGCCGCGTGCTGCTCAAGGTGCACGCCGGGCTCGTGGACGAGGTTGCCGATCTCGTCGAGTTTCCAGGCGTCATTGCCGGCTTTTTCGACCCGTCGTTCCTCGCGCTGCCGGCTGAAGTACTGACCACGACGCTCGTGCATCACCAACACTGGTTTCCCGTGGTCGACGGGAGCCTGAAGCTCAAGGAAGCGTTTCTGGCGGTCGTGAACACGCAGCCGCCGACCGAGCGGCTGATCGCCAGGAATGCCGAGCGTGTCGTGACCGCGCGTCTCCGCGACGCGCGCTTCTTCTGGGAGTCCGATCGCAAGTCGCCGCTCGAGTCGCGTCTCGATCGCCTGCAGACCGTCATGTTCCACACGAAGCTCGGCAGCTATCGTGATAAAGCCGTCCGCATCGAGAGACTGGCCCGATGGATCGCATCGGACGCATTTGGCAAGCCCGAAGTGGCTGATGATGCGGCCCTGGCAGCGTGGCTGGCGAAAGCGGATCTCGTCACGGATATGGTGTTCGAGTTCCCGGAACTACAGGGAACGATGGGCGGGATTTACGCTCGAGAGCAGGGTCTCCGCGACGAAGTCTGGAAGGCCATTTACCACCATTACCTGCCGGTGAGCGTCGAGGCCGACGCCGCCCCGTCGCGCGCGCAACTCGGAGAAGCGGGCACGACCTGGGCCGCCGTCTCACTGGCAGACAAGCTGGACACGACCGCAGGCCTCACGCGAGCGGGCGAACGCGCGACCGGCTCCCGCGACCCGTACGGGCTCCGTCGTCAGATGCACGGCATCGTGCGGATGCTGATGGACCTTCCGGAGTTGACAGGCATCACG
>JAIVJE010000234.1 GCA_020200195.1 Acidobacteriota bacterium
GCACCTATCAGGCCGTCTATAACGGCACGAAGGCGTTTGTGGATTCATTCTCGTTCGCCCTCCGCGCCGAGCTGAAGGACTCCGGGGTGACCGTGACGTGTCTGATGCCGGGTGCGACCGAAACGGACTTCTTCGAACGGGCGGACATGCTGGATACGCAGGTGGGCCAATCCAAGAAGGATGATCCGGCGGATGTCGCCCGCGTCGGCTATGACGCCATGATGCGCGGTGATGGCGATGTCGTCAGTGGCTGGAGGAACAAGCTGCAGTCGGCCATCGCCAATGTCACGCCGGCTGGCGTGCTGGCGGAGCAACATCGGAAGATGGCGGAACCCGGCTCCGCTAAGAAGGCCGGATCGTAGGCGACTCGCCCATGCGTGCCCAAATGAAACGATCGGCTTCTCCTTCCCTTACCAACCGATCGAGCCGGCGGAAGCGGCCGGTGTCGCTGCCGGTCGCCGGCACGGCCCTGCTGCTGATCGACGTCATCAACGATCTCGCGTTCCCCGGCTCCGACGTGCTCGTCGCCCAAGCGGAGCCCATGGCGCGGCGTCTCGCGGCACTGAAGCGCCGAGCCGCTGTCGCGGGCGTGCCGGTGATCTACGTCAACGACAACTTTGGGCAATGGCGCTCGGATTTTCGCCAGACGGTGGCGCACTGCACGGCGCGATCCTCGCCCGGCCACCGCGTGTCACAACGTCTCCGGCCCAGCGCGCGCGACTATTTCGTCCTGAAACCCAAACACTCCGGCTTCTTTGACACGACCCTCGACACGCTGCTCGGAAGTCTCGGAACGCGCCGCGTCATTCTGACGGGCATTGCCGGCAACATCTGCGTCCTGTTTACGGCCAACGACGCGTACATGCGGGACCTGAGAGTCTACGCGCCGACGGACTGCATCGTGTCGAACACGGTCGCAGACAACGATCATGCGTTGCGGCAAATCGAGACGGTGATGAAAGGCCAGGTGGCCTCGTCGACACGCTTCAGATTTCGAAGCCGACGTCGGACTCGCAAGGATCAACGGCCATGAGCCCGACCGACACACGGCGCCGAATCGCGCAGATCGTGACGAAGGCGTTCGGACTCTCCGGCCTGCGACCCGGCCAGCAGGCCGTCATCGATGCCGTGCTGTCCAGGACGCACACGCTCGCAATCATGCCGGCCGGCGCCGGCAAATCGCTGTGCTACCAAGTGCCGGCGATGCTGATGCCGGGCATGACGGTCGTGGTCTCGCCACTCATCGCGTTGATGCAGGACCAGTTCGAGAAGATGTCTGAGCTCGGGATCGCGTCGGTACAAGTCAATAGCGCGGTCCCGCGAGACGAGATTTGTCGAGCGCGCAAGAAGATCGGGCGCCGGACGGTCGAGTTCGTGTTCACGACGCCCGAACAACTCGCCTCCGATCAGCTCCGGGCGCTGTTGGCGTCGGCGCACGTCGACTTGCTGGTGATCGACGAGGCGCATTGCATCACGCAGTGGGGCCACGACTTTCGACCGGCGTATCTGGAAGCGCTGAGCGCGATGCGTGCGTTGGGAACACCGACCGTGCTCGCCCTGACGGCAACGGCCCCTCCTGAAGTGGTCGATGACATCGTCCACCAACTGAATTTGGGGCCGTTGCACATCGTGAACACCGGCGTGCACCGCCCCAACTTGTCGTATCTCGTGCGTCCCGTGACGAGCGACACCGACAAGCAGCGGCAGCTGGTGGAGCTCGTTCGTGGACTGGAGGGTGCCGCCATCATCTATGCGGCGACGGTGAAGCACGTCCAGCAGATCGACGACCTCCTGCGCCAGGAGGGCGTGCCGGCGGTCTCGTATCACGGCCGGATGCGTGCGGCCGGTCGCGCCGCCGCGCAGGACGCGTTTATGAACGGTGGCAGCCAACTCATTGTCGCGACCAACGCCTTTGGCATGGGGATCGATAGGCCGGACATCAGGGCCGTCATCCACTATGACCTGCCCGCCTCCTTGGATGTGTACTCGCAGGAATCTGGCCGCGCCGGGCGCGACGGCTTTCCCGCGCAGTGCATCTTGCTGTTTCAACGCGCGGATCGGCATCTTCAGACGTTCTTCATGGCCGGCCGGTATCCGACCGCTGCGGACTTCACCAGCGTGATACACGGGTTGCGGCTACTCAGCAGCGGGGGAACGCTTACCTTCGACGAGATTCGCACGGCCACACCTGCGATCGGCGCGAGCAAGATTCGCGTAATGCTGACGGTCCTCAAGCAAGCCGGCCTGATTCGCGAGCGACGGGGCCCACGCTTTGAGATGACACCGCGACTCTTCGCCGAGTCGGTGGAGTCCGTGGCGGCCGCGTACGATGAGCGCCGGCAGCGTGACCACACCAAGCTCGAACAGATGGTGGTGTACGCCCAGACGGCGCTTTGCCGCACGGCGGCGCTGCTCGACGCCCTCGGCGAAGCGGGCGTGGACCGATGCGGCACATGCGACAACTGTTGCGGCACGGCGATTCGCGGCGAAGCGGTTGCGCAAGGCGCCGCGTAGGTCACGCCAGGGAAGGACTAATGGGGTCAATCAAGCGCTTGGCTGGTCGTGCCACCGGGAGCGCCCTCGGCGTGGTGGCCGGCGGCGCGCCCGGCGATCTATCGCTCTTTCGAGCGCTCGAGGCGCTGGCCATCGGCGTGCAGGGCAAGCGATGCCTGTGGCGAGCCGCACAGGCGCTGGTCGCATTCCCCCACCCGCCCGGCCATCGGAGCTTTGTCGAACTGGAAGCGGATGCGGTCGGTCAGTGGGAAACCATCGAGCGGCATCGCCGCTCCGTGGTACCGCGCACGTTCGGCGTCTGACGCCTCGCCTTATCGGAGTAGACCGCGGCGCACGACCGAGCCTCAGTCTACGAGTCAGAGAGGTCCACATGGAGTGGTTTCGCGATCGCGCATTGACGTTGGTGCTGATGGCGATGTTCGTGGTGTTCCTCGTCGCACAGATGGTCACGGGCCTGTACGAATACAACGCCACACAACGCGAGCACGGCGAGCCAGCGGTGACCATGACGGGCTACCTGGAGACGGGGCACCCGTGGGAAGCGCTCTTCGAGAACTGGGAGAGCGAATTTCTGCAGATGGCCGTCTTCGTCCTGCTAACGACGTGGCTCGTCCAGAAGGGGTCGCCGGAGTCGAGACGACCGGGCGCAAAGGAGCCCGCCGATATCGATCCCCGGGACTTCGCCGATGATCCGGAGGCCCCGTGGCCGGTGAGACGAGGCGGCTGGGTCCTCCGGCTTTACGAGCATTCACTGGGGCTCGCATTCATTCTGCTGTTTCTGCTCTCGTGGATTGGCCATGCGCTCGGCGGCTTCTCGGACTATGCCGCCGAGGAAGTCCTGCACCATCAGGCGCAGCCGACGTTCACGGACTACGTCACCTCGTCTCGCTTCTGGTTCGAGTCATTCCAGAACTGGCAGAGCGAATTCCTCGCCATCGCGTCGATGGTGTGGCTCGGCGTCTACCTGCGACAACGCTGGTCGCCGGAATCAAAACCCGTGCACGCACCGCATGCCGAGACGGGTCGTTGAGGTAAACGACGGGTTCCTTGCCCGACGTCCTGGCCGCGACCACGTGGCCGCCTCGTTTGTTGTAGGAGACATTCTCATGCGCCTGGCTGGCATCGTTCTGGGGTTGGGGCTGGGTGGATTCGTGGACGGAATCACCCTGCATCAGATCATGCAGTGGCACAACATGGGCTCGGCCGTGCTGCCGCCCACAACGATGGACGCGATGGCCCAAAACATGGTGTGGGACGGGCTGTTTCATGCGGCCACACTCGTCCTGACGGTCTTGGGCGTGCTGATGCTGTGGTCCGATGGAATCGCTGGGTTGAGCCCTCGGCGTCTGTCGGTTCTCATCGGACAGATGATCTTGGGCTGGGGCCTCTTCAATCTCGTCGAAGGCGTGATCGATCATCACCTGTTGAACATTCACCACGTGCGGGACATGCCGTTGCACGTCCCGGCGTACGACTGGATCTTCTTGGCGGTCGGAGGCGTCGGTTTCAGCCTGATTGGGCTCCTCCTGGCGCGTGGGACTCGGGAACTCGTACGGCCGCGCGCATGACGAACGCGTACGTGGGGGCGATGGCGGTGCACGGCCCCCGATTCTACGCAGATGTTAACGCCGTCGTTGGGGGATATCTGCGCGATTTGGCCTTCGCACAGTCCTCGCAGCACAAGAT
>JAIVJE010000235.1 GCA_020200195.1 Acidobacteriota bacterium
AGGCGTATGGCATCCCTGGTGTGCGGGTTGGATGGATCGTCGGCCCACGCGAAGTCGTTTCATCCTGCTGGACGCAGCACGACTATCTGACGATTGGGCCGAACAAGATGTCGGACCGCATCGACGATCTCGGAGTCCTCGACGGTCACCACGTCGTCTGCGAACCTTCGAACGTGCGCAAATGTCAGGTCGCCGGGGCGGACGGGCATCAACCCGTCGGCGACGCTGTGCGTTGCGGGGAGCGTGACTGCATGACCGGCATCGAGCGACGCGCGCATCGCCGCCGCGCCTGATGGTTCTACCCCGAGGACTTTGACCTGGGGCCGTGATTGCTTGATCGCCGCGGCCACGCCCGCGGCCAGCCCTCCACCTCCGATAGGGACGAGGACTGCGGCGACGTTCGGTTGCTGTTCCAGGATCTCGAGTCCGGCGGTGCCTTGTCCGGTGATGATCCACTCGTGATCGAACGGCGGCACCATGGTCAGGCCACGCGCGGCGGCCTCTTCCTCGGCCCGTTTCCGCCTGTCGGCGGACGTCGTGCCGGCGAAAACCACTTCGGCGCCGAACGAGCGGGCGCCGTCCACCTTGATTTGCGGCGCAGTCGTGGGCATCACCACGACCGCGGGGGCGCCAAACTCGCGGGCGGCAAGCGCCACGGCTTGTCCATGATTTCCGGAGGAGTAGGTGATGACCCCGCGATGCCGCTGCGCTTCGGTCAGCTGCGCGACCATGTTGTAGGCACCGCGAATCTTGAACGCACCCCCCGGCTGAAGGGTTTCTACTTTGAGCAGCAACGGTCGGCCTGCCGCCGCGGACACGTCCACGAGCGGCGTGACTTTCGCGATGGATCGCACACGTTCGGCGGCGGCGCGAATGGCGTCGAGCGTGACGAAATGCTCAGTCGTCACAGAAACAGGCGTGTTCTAACCGACTCGAGACACCTTTCATTTCACCGCCGCGCTGTCAGTGATTGCCTTGGCCGGCGCGTTCTTCACGTACTTGTCGAGCCAGTTGAGCATCTCCGCGATCGTGTGGAGGTTCGATTCGCGCGCGGAGTACCCATGCGCCTCACTGGGCAGCGTCACATAGCGCACGGTTGCACCGTGCCCCTTCAAGGCAATGTAGAGCCGCTCGGACTGGATCGGAAACGTTCCGGAATTGTCGTCGGCCTCACCGTGAATCAGCAGGATCGGCTCGTTGATCTTCTGGGCGGTCCAGAATGGCGACATCGCAGCGTACACCTGGGGGATTTCCCAGAATGTGCGGGTTTCGGCCTGGAAGCCGAACGGCGTGAGGGTACGGTTGTAGGCGCCGCTGCGCGCAATGCCCGCAGCGAAGATATCCGAGTGCGCAAGCAGGTTCGCGGTCATGAACGCACCGTAGCGGCGGTCTCTCCCGGTCCGACGATTGGCATCGTCGGGCCATCGAAAACCGCGTAGCCCTGCGTCAGAAGGAGCAGGGGCGACGCGCCGACCACGATCGTAAAGCGGTTCGCGGAGCCAGTCACCTGGCTTGCGGCGTCGGCGTCGACGAACTCACGAGGGTATGCCCACACGAACATCGGGAGGCGCTCTCCCTGCCGGTGACCCGGCGGAAGATACATGGTCCCGTTCAGTTGGACGCCGTCTTTGCGTTTGTACGTGACGAGCGTGCGCTGCGCGGCGGTGATCTGCGGATGCGGGTCCTTGAACGTCGTCACGACCTCCCTGGACCCCGCTTTCAGATCGCGCACGATGTAGTTCGCCGGCTCGACTTTCGTTTCATACCGCGTCAGAACCTTCGACGCGTTGTCGTCGAGGAGCTGCATAACCATCTCGTAGCTCGTGTTGTCGCTGCGGAACAGGCGTTGTATTGCGAGCGTCTCGAGATCGAGCTTGTCGAGGAAAGGCCGATCGCCTTCTGGCGAGGCGCCCGCGCCGCTCAGATAAATCGAGTCGCCGGCCTGGAGGATCGTGCCCTTCCCCGGCCGGAATATCGGCGATCCGGGATTGCCGTAAGAATCCTGCTGCTTGCGATCCCACAGCTTCCGCGGTTCACCCCAACTGGCGGTCAATACCCATGTCCGCGTCGTGCGTGAGGCGCGGTCGTTCTCCGTCAAGAGGATGGTGCCTTTGTCCGTCCAACTGACGCCGCCGTACCGGAACTCGGTCTTGGCGACCTCAGCCGGTTCGCCGGTGAACGGCGCCTTGATCGCCATGATTCGGTCTCGGAACGGGACCTTGTTCTTCAGATCGCCCTTGTCGAGGGCTTCCGCCCAGACGAGCGTCGCCGGTTCGACGGGTACCCAACGGTACGAGCGCGGGCCCGTCATCACGCCCGTGAGCGGGACGATGTCGCCCATAGGGACGTCGGCGATCGTGCGGGCCTTCTCCCCCGTGCGGGTCCAGATCTCGACGTCCTGCGGAAAGTCGGTCCAGGGGACCAATCGCGAGAACGGACGCTTCACCCGCTCGACGACGATGTACTGGCCGTTCGGGGACACGCTGGTCCCTCCGATCAGACCGGGAGCCCCAACGGGAGTGCGGCGTGTCGTGGCCGCATCGACGAATGCGAGCTGGCTCGTGAAGTAATACTCGAAAAGGTCCTCGTCGTACGGACTGGTGAGGAGATCCTGATACGTCCGGACGGGTCGCGGTTTCCCTGCATTCTCCTGGATGTTCGGACCCGCTGGGACCTTGGGCGCCACCGGGGCCGAGGCGCGGCCGGCCGGAACGAAGCTGCACAGCGCGCCGGAGCTGTCGTCGAGCCATTCACATGGGCGGTTGATGCCGTTGATCGCGGCGCCCTCCACCTTCCGAGCCGCGCCGGTAGCAACATCGGCGATGTAGAGGTCGATCCCCGTGTCGCGCGTGTTCGTGAACAGCAGACGCTTGCCGTCAGGTGAAAAGCTCGCGGCTCCGATCCGCGGGTTCGCGGGCACCTCTACTTTCCGCTCGGCGCCCGACGCGATCGTGCGGAGTGTGATGCCAGTTCCGGGCTGCGGCCGATGCGGTCCGTTGGTCGCAGCGCTGATGCGGACGCCGGCGAGGCGGAGCATAGGCTGCGAGAGCTCGCCGATCGACGGCATGCTGCGCCGCGAGAGGAGTGCCAGCGTATCGCGCGACGGGCTCACGGTGACGACAGGCAGCGGCTCAGCGTCGAGGATGTCGACGATCGCCTTGGGCGGTGTCAGGTATCCGGACGCGGAGTTGCTGCTCGACTGCGCGACTAGCCCGGCCGTTGCCGACAGCCCGACTGCGAGCGCGACCGCGACTGTTGTCTTGCGCATCCATGCCTCCAGGAAGCGACGATTCTATACCCTCTGGCGTGCAGGTTGCAGCGGCGGACAGTTGACCTGTTGTCTACGCCGAGCCTAGTGACGTCAGCAGCGGTCGTGAGGAGGGAGGCATGGGATTGAGACGCCGCAAACCGAAGCTCAAGAGACTTCGCGATCAGACCATCGTCATTACCGGCGCATCCAGTGGCATTGGACTGGCGACGGCCCACCGGGCCGCGCGGCGGGGCGCCCGTGTCGTGCTCGCGGCGCGCAACGAGGGGGCGCTACGAACCGCGGTATCGGAGATTGGCCGGCGTGGGGGCCGGGCGACCTATGCGGTCGCCGACGTGGCGAACCCCGACGCGGTCGATCGCATTGCGGACGTCGCCATTCGCGAGTTCGGCGCCATCGATACCTGGGTCAACAACGCTGGCGTGTCGATTTTTGGCAAGCTCGGCGAAGTG
>JAIVJE010000236.1 GCA_020200195.1 Acidobacteriota bacterium
TGATGAACGCACCGCACCCGAATAGCGTTGCTTCGGGAGCGGAAGGCCTCCGCCGAGAACGCACGCGGATCGGGGTACGGACGATGCGCTGCTTGGTTCCGGCGTCGACGACGGCGTGGAGGCGGTCGATCTCCCGCTCCAGCTTGACGCTGATTCGATTCGACCCGCCCCTCGGCCAGCACGCCTAAGACGTAGAAGTCGTCATCGAGGGCCTGCAGCCTGCTTTGCGCCGCGCCGAGATCGGCGAGCGTGCGGCCGCAGTGGTGAACCCGGCTCGGTAGGACATTGGCTCAGGCTGGATGGGATGCTCCTGGTCAATGTTCCGCACGGCGACTCGTCCGGCTGGCTCGAGGAGGACTTCCTCGGGTTCGGCGGGACCAGCTGGACAACGCCTATGGCGCCCAGACCACAGTTGGGATTCTGGAAGCAGAGGGTCTCACGGTCACCGATGTGCTCGCGGATGACGATTCTGTCCGAACGGGTGGGTCTGGGTTACGGCCGTAAAACGCCGTTCGGATGCCCCCTAACCCCAGCGTCAAGAGGCGACAGTCGCGTCCCTGATCGCCGGCTGCGGGCTGCCGTGTCGCCGACTCGGAAGTGGTCAGGCGCTCGGGTGCGCAGTGGGTGATAGTTGGGCCCGATCAGACGCTCCAGGCGTGGAGGCTTCCATGAGATGCATAGAGCCCGGGGATCCGGCGTACGACCAGGACCGACGGATCGCCAATGCGCGCTTCGACTACCGTCCGCGCCGCATCTGCTACTGCGCGAATGCGGGCGACGTTCGGGAGGCGCTGCAGCTCGCCCGGAACGAGAAGCTGCGTGTGCGCATCCGCTCCGGCGGGCATCAGCACGAGGGCATGTGCTCGGGGAACGACGTGATGGTGGTTGATCTCTCGGAGATCGACAACGTCGACGTGGACAGCAACGGCATGGCGTGGGTAGGCGCCGGCGCCACGCTCGCGAGCGTGTACTCGACGGTCTGGGGAGCGGGGCGGTTGTTCCCCGGCGGCGGCTGCGGCGATGTCCGCGTCGGAGGACTCGTCCAGGGCGGCGGGTGGGGACCCTACTCTCGCTTGCTGGGCCTGACGTGCGATCGACTGGCCGCATTTCGCATCGTCACGGCCGCAGGACAGCAGATCGAGGTCCACGGCACGACGACCGATCCGAACCACAAGTTGTTCTGGGCCGTCTGCGGCGCGGGCGGCGGCAACTTCGGCGTTGTCACTGAATTCCGTTTCAATCTGCCCAGGTTCGATGGCGTGCTCACGTCGTTCACTGCCACCTGGAACGACCTGCGGTACATGGGCCCCGTTATCAATGATTGGCGCAGCCATTTTCCCCACGACATCGAACTACGGCTGACGTCCTTCTGCCGCGCGAGCACGGTCGAGGCCGGCAGCCCCGATCCGGCCGCCGTCGTCGCCGGGTTCTTCGTCGGCAACCAGCCAACGCTGGAGAAGATGGTCCCGTCGCTCCTGCCAAATACCTGGCGCTACGCAACCAAAATCGAGTTCAGCCCGATTCATGAGGCCAGCGCTCTGCCCGACAGCCGCCGCGGCTTCCAGCATTTCCACTATCAGCCCGGGCCTCCCGCTACCATCCTGCGTGCCGTGACGGAGCCTGCGGTCACAGTGGCCGGTCCCCCGACCTCCACGTGCGACGGCGTCCCGTATCCCCACAAGGTGTCGTCGTGCTTCCCGGTTCCGACCTTCGGCGCGGACGCGGTGCGGGCCATCGTCGACTATCTGGCCACCTCGCCGTCCGAGCCGGCCGCACGTCGCTACCTGAGCTTCCACTCGATGGGAGGACGCATGGCCGATCCCAGCCGCCATCAGTGGAGCTGCTTCTATTACCGGGACAAGCCCTTCCTGCTGCAATACCAGGCGTGGTGGGCGGACAGAAACGATGACGCGCTGACGAAACGATGTATGGACTGGATCCGAAGGTTCCGCGAAAGCATGAAGCCGCACACCGAAGGTTCTTTCATCAACTTCCCCGACCGGGATCTCGTGCCCAATCCGGAGACACCGGAGGGACGCAAGGCGCTGCTACGACAGTACTACGCGGTTAATTTCGAGCCGTTGATGCGCACCAAAGGCCTGTACGACCCAGAGAATTTCTTCGACTTCGAGATGGGCATTCCGCCGGAAGTTGCTACCGAACCTAGCGATACCGCGCAGTCGTAACGCTCGCCCCCGCCGGCGTGTCCCTGATCGCCGGGTCGCGGTCGGTGTGCTCCACTGGGATCACAATGATCACGCTGTACGGAGTGTTGGCTCTCACCTTCATGATGACGATGTACGCCCTGGAGGGCCGTGGGTCCGGATTCGTGCTCGCCTTCGCCGCCGGATGTTTGCTGTCGAGTGCCTACGGGTTTGTGGCCGGGGCTTGGCCCTTCGGTGTCGTCGAGATGGCCTGGGCGGCGGTCGCGGTTCGGCGGTGGCGGACGTCCAGGGGTCGCCCGCCACCATCCCTGAACGCCGGGTAGGAGGGACACCCCATGTCGACTCGGGTTCAGCGCTCGTCTGG
>JAIVJE010000237.1 GCA_020200195.1 Acidobacteriota bacterium
CACAGCTCGAAGGCGGCGCCGAGGTGCAGTCCGTCGAATCGGGGCGGGGCGACACCGACGACGGTGTGGTGACGGCCGTTGATGACCAGGGTTCTACCGAGCGCGCTGTTCTCGAGGCCGAACGCACGGTTCCACAGGTCGTATCCAATGACAGCCGTCGGTGGCGCACCCGGCGCCATGTCGGCGGCCTCCAACAGACGGCCTGCCGCTGCGCGCACGCCGAGTACGTCGAAGAACTCTGCGGACACAGCGGTCCCTCGGACGCGCTCTACGGTGTCCACGATCCGAATCAGCGCAACAGCGCCCTCCTGGTACGCGGCCATCGAGGAGAAGGCGTCCGCTTTTGCCTTCAACGAGAGGTAGTCCGGATACGACGACGTGCCGTAGGGTCCGCTGCTGAAATCGCTCGTGTAAATGGCAATGAGCGACGACGGGTCCGCAACGCCGGGGGCGGGTCGCAGCAGCAGCGCGCTCACGAAGCTGAAGACCGTCGCATTCGCGCCGGCGCTTAACGCGATCGTGAGCAACGCGATCGCGGTGAATCCCGGTGCTTTCACGAACGCCCGGAATGCGTACCGCAGGTCCTGAACGAAGGTTTCCATGCCGGCGAGCGGTGCGAGAGGCATGCCACGGGCCCGGTGCGGGAAAAGCTCGGAGATGCACACGTGAGCGGGCGGGGAACGTCCGGTTTCGTCAAAGGGCGCCCCGCGGTCGCACAGCGGGGATCGGGATGCGGCCGGGTGCTATAGTGGAATTGTTCCAGGAAGCTCCCCAATGCCCAGCCGTACCCCGCCGCTGCCTCCACTCCAGTCGTCGGACTTCACGACCGCATTCCCGAACTCCCGCAAGGTCTATGTCGAACAGGCCGGCGTTCGCGTCCCGATGCGCGAGATTACCCTCGGCGGCGGTGAGCCCCCGCTCCGCGTCTACGACGCAAGCGGGCCCCAGGGTCATGACGTGCGGGAGGGGCTTCCTCAGCTGCGGCGTACGTGGATCGATGCGCGGGGCAATCTCGAACGGCAGCAGCGTTCCACGACGGCCATGACCGGTACGGCGCGCCCAATGCCCGGGCCGCTCGCCGAGCGGATGCGGACCGCGCTGCGGGGGACAGGGGCGGTGACGCAGCTCCACGACGCCCGTCGAGGGGTTGTGACGCCGGAGATGGAGTTCGTGGCGGCGCGCGAGGGGTTCGATGCCGAGTTCGTGAGGTCCGAGATCGCGCGAGGTCGGGCCATCATTCCGGCAAACGTGAACCATCCGGAGCTCGAGCCGATGATCATCGGCCGTCACTTCGCGGTGAAGATCAACGCAAACATCGGCAACTCCGCCGTCAGCTCCTCCATCGAGGAAGAGGTCGACAAGCTGCGGTGGGCCACGTTGTGGGGCGCCGACACGGTCATGGATCTCTCGACGGGCCGCGATATTCACGCAACGCGCGAGTGGATCATTCGCAACTCCGCCGTGCCGATTGGAACTTCACGTACACACGATTCCGCGACATCTGCGAGATCATGCAGGCCTACGACGTGTCGTTCTCGCTCGGGGACGGCCTGCGGCCGGGTTCGATCGCGGACGCCAACGACGAAGCGCAGTTCGCGGAGCTCGAGACCCAGGCGGAGCTGACGCGCATCGCCTGGAAGCACGACGTGCAGGTCATGAACGAAGGGCCCGGGCACGTCCCCATGCACCTCATCAAAGAGAACATGGAGAAACAGCTCGCGTGGTGCGACGAAGCTCCGTTCTACACGCTGGGACCGCTGACGACCGACATCGCGCCAGGATATGACCACATCACGTCCGCCATCGGGGCCGCGCAGATCGGCTGGTACGGGACCGCGATGCTCTGCTACGTCACACCCAAGGAGCATCTGGGGCTCCCGGATCGCAATGACGTGAAGGCAGGCGTGATCGCCTACAAGATCGCGGCGCACGCCGCCGACCTCGCGAAAGGGCATCCGCGCGCGCAAGCCTGGGATGACGCGCTGTCAAAAGCGCGTTTCGAATTCCGCTGGGAGGATCAGTTCAATCTGTCGCTCGATCCCGTGACCGCGCGCGCCTATCACGACGCGACGCTGCCCGCCGAAGGCGCGAAGGTGGCCCACTTCTGCTCGATGTGCGGGCCCAAGTTCTGCAGTATGGAACTGACGCAGCAGGTCCGTGACATGGCCGGCGCCCGAACCGCCGCTCAGGGGATGGAGGAGAAGGCGCGCGAATTCCGCGAGAAGGGAAGCGCAATCTATCTCAAAGAGTAGGGTGGCCGCTGGACGTCTACGGTGATGCGCGTGTCTCCCCGGCACGGCGCCTCAGTCACGGCGTGGATCTCATATGTGCCGTTGCGCGGATAGATATGGTTGACCGTCGCCGGTAACGTTCCCTCGATCTTCTGCTGTTTGCTGTCCCCGAAATCAACCGTGACCGTGCAGACGCCCCGCCCTTCGATGGTGACAATCACCTCGGGCGCTTCGGTCGACGGCCCCGGTTTGACGGTGATGTTCCAGATGCCCCGTTCGATCGCCTGGATGTCGAGTCTCGCTCGAGCCGTCCCCTCGCACGGCGGCTCCGGCGTCGCCACGAGGTCGTAAATCTTGTCCGGCGCGTAGACGTGTCGCACCTGATCAGGCAGCTCCGCGCTTCGCCGTTCCTTCTGGCCGTCCCCGAAATCAATCGTATAAGCGCACTGACCGGAGCCGAGAAGCGAGATGATGATGCCGCCGCCCTGCTCGGGCGGGGCGGGACGGAACTCTATCCGCGTAATCTGGGGCGGCGCGACCGCGCCCAGCGCGCCCGATAGGGCGACGCATGCCGCGAGTGCGAGTGCTGTGTGAAAACGCATGTCTATCTCGGCACTGCCGGAGGTGCCGGCACAATCTGAATGATCGTTTTGTAGCGCGCAGGCTCTGCGCCCCGCTTCGGGTTGAGGTATCCGGCCGAACCACCCCACGTGTAATCCTTCACCGTCACGCCCGGCGGAAACGCCATGGTCTCCTCGCGGAACCTGCCGATGTCGAACATGTGAATCGGTGGCTCCTCGTACACCAGCTCCCCTCTCTGTTTCAACACCGTCTTGTAGTAGTTGACGATCTGCAGAAAGTCGGTGGTGGTTCCGAAGAGGTAATACCGCTGCCCGCGTCCAGCATCGTATGACGCCACGAAGTCGGCGCCCGGATAGATCGGCGCGCCGAGTGTCGCCTCAGTCGGCTCCTCCTGCGTGCCGGGGGAGGAGACGGGTTGGGGCGGCAGCACCTTCGTGCTCGGAGGCGGTGCCTGCGGCGGCGCGACCTTTGGCGCAGACGGCTTGGCCGGATCGCCCGGTCTGGGGAACGGCGCCGGCGTCTGGCTGGCGGCGTGGGCGGCCAGACTGGAGGTGAGCCACACAATCAGCACACTGCGGCACGTGGTGCACAGCATTCCCTTATTATAAGGAGGGCCGGGCGTTCCCGCGCCATCCATCAGCCAGTCGTTCGTATGACCAGACGCCGTGTCCTCCTGCTCGCCGCTGCCGTCCTCATCAGCGGCATCGCCACCGTCACGGTCGGTCGCGACGTCGGGGCCGGCGAGCAGACGTTGCCCGCCCGACTGTCCAATCAGGACTTCTGGAAATTGATCGCGGAGCTGTCCGAGCCAGCGGGGTTCTTTCAGTCCGACAATCTTCTCTCGAACGAAATCCAGCTCCAGCACGTGATTCCTGAACCCTACATCGCCGCGCTCAGACCAAAGATTGCGTTCATCGTCGACGTGCGACGGGGCAATCTGCAGCTCCATCTGATGTACAAGGCGTTGTTCGAGCTCTCTTCCGATCGGGCCGAGTTCGTGTCACGACTCTTTTGCCGGCCGCGTCCGGACGGCCTCGGCGTCAAATCGAGTGCGCAGGACATCTTCAACGCCTACGCCAGCGTCGATTCCAGTGAGGCGCTGTTCAAGGACAATCTCAGGCAGATCCTGTCCAGCCTCGCGCCCGCAGGCGGTCATGTGCTGTCGCCCGAAGACGTTGCGGGCATCGAGTTCGTATACGACGCGTTCTGCCGCGAGGGGCCGGCAATCCAGTACTGGACCACGGTGGGCCGGAGCCGTATCGACGCGCCCACGTACGCAGGCCTGATGTCCGCAGACGATGGGAAAGGGGAATCACGCAGCTATCTGTCGAGCGAAGCAACGTTCACGTTCGTCAAGAGCATGCACGCAAGAAATCTGATCATTCCGGTCGTCGGCAATTTCGCAGGCCCAAAGGCAGTTCGAGCGGTCGGCGCGTACTTGAAAGAGCGCGACGCCGTCGTCTCTGCTTATTACCTGTCCAACGTCGAACAGTATCTGAGGCGGCAGGGTACGTGGCAAAGCTTCTGTGAGAACGTCGCCACGTTGCCGCTCGACGAGACCAGCACGTTCATCCGGTCCGTCCGCAATCCTGCTTACGGCTTTGGCGTCGGTCTCGAATCCATGCTGGGGAATATGGCTTCCGAAGTCAAAGCATGCGCGACGCCATCCAGGTAACGGCGCGCGTGTTCCTGCGCCAATGCACGCCCTGCTGAACTACACCACCGAGCACAGCGTCTGGCTACGCGAGACGATCGACGCGCTGGTCCGACTCGAGTCGCCGAGCACCGACAAGCGGGCGGTGGACCTGTGTGGAGCGGAGCTCGCCGGACGTCTAACCGCACTCGGAGGGAGCGTGGATCGGCTCGTCCGTGAGGAGCGTGGGGACCACGTGCGGGCGGAGTTCGGCGGGACCGGGCCGCTGGTGCTGCTCCTCGGGCACTTCGATTCGGTGTGGCCGTGGGAGTGATCGCCGGTGGTTCTCGCACCAACGTCATCGCCGAGCACGCCACCGCAGCGATTGACGTGCGCGTGCCCACGATGGCGGATGGAGATCGGATCCACGCACGGCTGCGTGAGCTGAGGCCCAAGCTCAAGGGTACGCGCCTGGAGCTGACGGGCGGCATAGCCAGGCCGCCGCTCGAGCGCAGCGCTGGGGTGGTCCGGCTGTTCGAGCTCGCCCGCCAGGCGGCCCGCGAGCTCGGCCGGGATCTAGACGAAGGTGGCACGGGAGGAGGGTCCGACGGGAATTTCACGGCCGCATTGGGGGTTCCAACTTTAGATGGTCTCGGAGCGTCCGGCGACGGCGCGCACGCCTTACACGAGCATGTGCTGCTCGACGACCTGACGTGGCGCGCGGCACTGGTCGCCGCCTTGATGATACGAGTGGGCGAGTTACAATAAACATTATGCCAAACGGTCTGAAAACGGCGTTGCTGCTCGGGGTGCTGAGCGGAATTCTGCTCGTGATCGGCGAGCTGATCGGCGGCGCGGACGGACTGATGTTCGCGTTCTTCCTCGCAGCCCTGATGAACCTCGGGTCGTACTGGTTCTCGGACAAGATTGTCCTGCGCATGTATCGCGCGCAGGAAGTCGGGCCGGCCCATCCGTTGTATCGTATCACCGAACGCCTGGCTCAGCGGGGCGGCCTGCCGATGCCGAAGGTCTACGTGATTCCTGACGCATCGCCAAACGCGTTTGCCACGGGCCGCAACCCGCAGCACGCGGCGGTTGCCGCGACCGAGGGCATCCTGCAGGTCCTCAGCGAGCACGAGCTCGAAGGCGTCATCGCCCACGAACTCGCGCACGTCAAGCACCGTGACATTCTGATCAGTTCAGTCGCCGCAACCATTGCCGCGGCGATCATGATGGCGTCGCGCATGGCGATGTTTGTCGGCAGCGGACGGGACGATCGAAAGGGCGGGTCGAACCCGATTGCGCTGCTCGCGATGATGATTCTCGCGCCCATCGCGGCGATGTTGATTCAGGCCGCGATTTCACGCTCGCGCGAGTTCTCCGCCGACGCCGGCGGCGCGGACATCGCCGGCAATCCCCACGGCCTGGCGGACGCACTACGAAAAATCGATGCCGTGTCGAAGCGCGTCCCCATGGACGCCAATCCGGCGACCGCGCACATGTTCATCGTGAAACCGTTCTCGGGTCAGGGCCTGATGTCGTTGTTCAGCACGCACCCTCCGACCGAGGCGCGCATCCGCGCGCTCCTCCAGCCGTCTCGGTAAGGAAACTCCTACCCGTAGCTGCGGCCTGGGCTCCTCCGGACGCTGCATTCCTGTCTGCAGATTGTGGAGCCGCGTTCCACGTCGCGCTTCTGTCCTCTTTTCAATCGATTAGCCGCCAGGTCCTCCGACGGCTGAGTGCTGGCCTTTGTTTTGCTGTTGTTCAGGCTGGAATCGGTTTCGTGGGAGGCGGCCGTGGAAGACTTCGACATCCCGCAGAACAAGATGGCTGAGTCGGCTGACCGGGTAGTCGACCGGGCACTCGACGAAGCGCGCCGACGCGACCACGCGCTGGTGACCAACGAGCACGTGTGTCTCGCCTTCGCCCAGGTCGAGTGGGACGTGTTCGGGCAGGTGATGCGGGATCTGAGCCTGAATCCCCACGAGATCCTCCAGGCCCTCGAGGAACACCTGCGGCTGCTTCCGAGCGTCCCGGGACGAGACCTGCGCATCGCCCCGTCGACCAAGTTGCTGTTCAAGCTGGCGTTGCTGCACGCGAGCCGGAACGGCCGGCACACGATTGAAGCGACAGACCTGTTCTCAGCCATATTCGAGGAGACACAGGGCATACCGGTTTCCATCATCCGCCGGCACGGCATCGAGCCGGAGGCGCTC
>JAIVJE010000012.1 GCA_020200195.1 Acidobacteriota bacterium
AGCGGCTTGTTCTGTTCAGCCGCATGATCTTTGTAGTTCAGGCCGACGCACACGAGCTTTGACGGCATGACGGGGGGAAGAAGGCGATGACCGGCGGGCGCGATGCGATCCCCGAGCTCGTGCGACCCGACAATGTCACCGTTGACGAGACGCCATTCAGTGTCGTCCCCCTGCTGCACGACGTAGCGCGGCACCCCCTGATGCTCGATGCGGTAGTAGCGCTTCATCGTGCCGTCGCTTCCTGGCGCGCGGACTGCGGACTGGCGTTGGGCGGCGTCGCCTTGTCGACCGCGACGATGGCATAAACGTAGCGCACGCCCGGAGAGATCGCCGTGTCGCTGTAGGTGGTTTCGACGATCGGCGCGGGCGTGAGCGCCTGAAGTGTGTCACCCGGTGACTCACCGCGCAAGACCACGTATCCGGCGAGGTCGGTTTCTGCGTTCGCGTCCCAGATCAGATTGATGACGCCGGAACCGGCCACGACCTCGAGCCCTTTCGGCGCCGCGGGTGGAAAGATGTCCGCAGCCGTCACGCAAGCCGGCGCCGACGGATCGCTTTCGATCGCGACGCCGGCGACAGTCGTCACGAGCCGGAGGGTAAAACACTGTTCGGTACCGACGGTGACGCCCGCGTGCTCGTACGTCCCGGCCGGTACCGGTGCCGGATTGAGCGGGGTCAACGGATCCGCGGCGTTGTAGACGTTGAACGCGGGAGGGGCCGCTCCCCCCTCGACGGCTGGCACCGTCCACTCTAGAATCACGGCGGATTCCGTCGAACGAGCCGCGACTCCGGTCGGCGGCGGCGGCGCCGGTCCGAGCGGGACACCGATGCGCGGGGAAACCTCGCCAGGCCGTCCGCTCCGCGCCACACCTCGCAGCACATAAATCCGGACGGCCGCTTTCATGCTCTCGGCCGTCAGTTCCTCGGTGAAGGTGGCGGTATCGCCGGGACCGGGACGCGTGTCCGGCGTCGCCCCCGGCGTAGACTCCCCTTCACTCGCTGGCGGCCGCACCGGAACCGTGCCGACCACACGCGCTTTGGTCAGCAAATCGCGATTGGGCGGAGTCGGCCCGCCAGGCGCCAGGTCGATGGCGTAGATCTCGACGCGATCCAGATCGATCTGGCCCTGTCCGCCGGCGTTGCGTGTGGGGAGCACAAATCGGATGTGCACGGAAGGCCCGAGGCGCCGCACGGACACCCCACTCACCGCCGCGGGCACGACGTGCAGCGGCGCGAGCGGCGCTCCCTTCTTCCCGCAACCGGCCGCCAGGCCCATGACGAGCAGTGGAACGGCCATCGCGCGCAACCACCGAAGCGGAACCGCGCGTCCGGAACCAACCGGGCGGCGCCATCCGTGCGGAACCACGCGTGCGGTACCACCCGTGCGGAACCACCCGTGCGTCACAGCACGTACCGTGAAAGGTCCTCGTTCCGGACGATGTCGGCGAGCATGCGATCGACGTAGGCCTCATCGATGGTGACAGACTTGTCGGCGAGGTCCGGTGCCTCGAACGAAACTTCGTCGAGCAGGCGCTCCATGACGGTGTGCAGGCGGCGCGCGCCGATGTTCTCCGTGCGCTCGTTCACCAGCGTGGCGAAGTCCGCAATGCGCCCAATCGCCCCTTCGGTGAAGCGGAGCGAAACCCCTTCGGTCGACAGGAGCGCGGTGTATTGCTTGATCAGCGCGCTCTGGGGCTCGGTGAGAATGCGGACGAAGTCCTCGCGCCCGAGCGCCTCGAGCTCGACCCGGATGGGAAATCGTCCCTGCAGCTCCGGAATCAGGTCGGACGGCTTCGAGACGTGAAAGGCACCGGCGGCGATGAACAGGATGTGGTCGGTACGGACCATGCCGTACTTCGTGTTGACCGTCGTCCCCTCGACAATCGGCAGAATGTCGCGCTGCACGCCTTCGCGGCTGACGTCGGGACCTGGCCCGCCCTCGCGTCCGGCAACCTTGTCGATCTCGTCGATGAAAATGATGCCGGCCTGCTGCACGCGGTCGACCGCCGCGCGGGCGACCATTTCCATGTCGATGAGCTTCTGCTCCTCTTCCTGCGCGAGCGCGATGAGCGCCTCCGGAATGCGCAGCTTGCGCTTTCGCGTTCGGCCCTGAAAGAGCCCGGGCAGCATGTCCTTCATGTTGATGTCGACTTCCTCGACCGAGGAACCCGCGATGATCTCAAAGGAAGGAAAGGTCTTCTCCCTGACGTCGATCTCGACCTGTTTGTGATCGAGCCGTCCGTCACGGAGCTGCTCTCGCAGCTTCTCGCGGGTCCGCTGCGCCTGCTCGCGAATGGAAGCCGCCTGCTCGTCGTACTCGGAGGCCTGTGGCAGAGGCGGCAGCAGCAGGTCGAGCACCCGCTCTTCGGCGGCCTGACGCGCCTTCTCTCGCACTTCGACCAGCCGCTCTTCGCGCACCATGTCGACCGCCAGCTCGACCAGGTCGCGCACCATCGATTCGACGTCGCGCCCGACATAGCCGACCTCGGTGTACTTCGATGCTTCGACTTTGATGAAGGGGGACTGCGCGAGTCGCGCGAGCCGCCGGGCGATCTCGGTCTTCCCGACGCCGGTGGGCCCGATCATCAGGATGTTCTTCGGCGCCACTTCTTCGGCAAGCTCCGGCGCGAGCTTCTGCCGGCGCAGCCGGTTGCGCAGCGCAATAGCGACTGCCCGCTTCGCGCCCTTCTGGCCGATTACGTACTTATCCAGCTCGCGCACGATCTGACGCGGCGTCAGCGATGCGGTAGTCGATGCAGTGGTTTCCGGAAGGTAAATGGGCATGTCCCGCGTTACAGCGTCTCGATCGTGATCGTGGCGTTCGTGTAGATGCAGATCCCTGCAGCGATCGACATCGCTTCGCCGGCGATGCGATGCGCGTCGAGATTGGTGTGCCGCGCCAGCGCCTTCGCCGCCGCCATGGCGTAGGCGCCGCCCGACCCTATCGCGATAATCCCGTCGTCTGGTTCGATGAGATCGCCGTTTCCGGAGAGTAGGTACGTCACTTTCGGATCCATGACGATCAGCATCGCTTCCAGACGACGCAGCATTCGATCGGTCCGCCAGTCCTTGGCGAGCTCGACCGCGGAGCGCTCCAGATTGCCGCGGTACTGCTCGAGCTTCGCTTCGAAGCGCGAGAACAGTGCAAAGGAGTCCGCAGCCGACCCGGCAAAGCCGGCGAGGATCCGGTCGTTGTACAATTTGCGGATCTTCTTGGCGCTCTGCTTGACGACGGTGTCGCCGAAGGTCACCTGGCCGTCGCTGGCCATGACGGTGTGATCGCGGTGGCGGACGGCAAGCACGGTGGTGGCGCGAAACATTGGAAGGGGCTGATTTCGAGTCTATAACAAGGGAAAAGGGAATAGGAAAAGGGACAAGGGACAAGGGACAAGGGAAAAGGGACGAAACCCAGAGTGTCCCCGGTGCCGGACGGGTTGGACTGAGAAGCGGACACCAGTCCGGTGGTCCCGCAGGTTAGAATGAACAAAACAGCGTCACGGCCCGGCTCGACCGGTGGCAGATCTGTTGCTTCAACCGGTTGTCAGGAGCACTCTACATGACTCGTCACAAGTTACTGATCGGTGCCGTCGCGGTGACTTTCGCCGTAAGTGTTGCGCCCGCGTGGGCCGGTCAGGGAAAGCCCGGCGGTGAGGGCGGTCCGGCCGGCGGTGGCGGGGAGTCGCGGCCGAGCAGCGGCGGCGGCGGAAGCGAATCCAGACCATCCGGGGGCGGCAGTAGCGGCGGGTCGTCCGGATCCTCGAGTGGCGGATTCAGCGGCGCGCCCTCCAGCGAGAGCGCCGCAAGCCGGCCGTCCAGCAGCGGGCCGACTCGTGAGCGCGCAAACGCCAGTGCGCCGTCACGCCGCGGCGAGTCCGGCGCCAATCGCGCCGTGCCGCGCTCGAGCGTCAGCAGTGACGCGGCGCGTGGCCGTACGCCGTCAACGGCGGCCGCCTCTGCGGGTGTCGACGAGCGCACGTCCGCTCCGGATCGCGCGGTCCCGGTGTACAGCCGCCCGCGTCAGGGCCGGCCACCGGTGGGCTCCGCCGGCGTGCGCACGTCGCCGCCGCCCCGGTCGCGCGATTGGTACTACACGAATTACGGTCGCTATGGCTACGGCTACTACATGCCCGGATTTGGCTACGGGTCGGGCTTCTACTACTACGACCCGTTCATGTACGGCTACGGTGGCGCGTACTACGGCTACCAGGGGGGTTACGGCGGCGGGTATGGCCGCGGCTCGCGATACGACACGGGTGCGATCAGACTCAAAGTGAAGCCGCGGAACGCCCAGGTCTTCGTCGATGGCTACTTCGTCGGCACCATCGACAGTTACGACGGCATCTTCCAGCGGCTCGGCATCGAAGCCGGCGGTCACCGGATTGAAATCCGCGCAGATGGGTTCGAGCCTTTGCAGTTCGACGTTCTGATCACGCCGGGCGAAACGATCACCTATAAGGGCGAGATGCGGCGGCACCCGTAGCAGGTTTGCTCCGGTTGCTCTCGATCCTCGCGGCAGTCTCAGGCCTCTACGACATCGTCGTAGGGGCCTTTCTTCTTTTCGGCGCCGATCGGCTCGCGGCGATCTTCGGCGTTCCTCCCGCGAGCCCGCGGATATTCTCCGATCTCAACGCCCTCTTTCTCATCGCGGTCGGCGCCGGCTATTACCTGCCGTGGCAGGATCCGGTCCGTTACCGCGGATATCTCTGGGTGATGGGTCCGTTTCTCAAAGGAGCGGGCGCGTCGGCGTTTCTGCTCGACTACCTGTTTCGAGGATCGCCGGCGTCGTTCCTGTTCTTTGCGGCGTGCGACGGAACGCTGGCGCTTCTCACCTTGTGGGCGCTGCTCCGCGACAACAGGTAGTAGACGGGCAGGCCTGCGGCAATGACGGCAAGGCCGACGAGCGCCGTGCGGCCATTGCGGATCATTTCGTTGACGACGATGACCGCGCTCGCGATCACGAAGATGCCGGGCGCCCAAGGATAGCCCCACGCGCGGAACGGTCGCGGCGCGTCCGGCTCGCGCCGTCGCAGGACGAACAGGGCGGCTACGGCGATCGCCGCGAAGAGAACGACCGCGAACCCCGTGTAACTGACGAGCTGTGAAAGCGTGCCCGACAGCACGAGCACACCGCTCCACAGGCCCTGCGCCACGATCGCCATGGCCGGCGTCCGATATCGCGGATGCACGGTTGCCGCGGACCGAAAGAACAGTCCGTCGCGCGCCATCGCGTAGTACACGCGCGGACCCGCGAGTACCATCGCACTGATGCTCGCCGCAATGCTGACGATTCCGAAGACGGCCAGCAGATTGCCCGCCACGAATCCGAACAGCCGCTCGGCGACGGTGTCGATCAGTCGACCTCCGGGCAGCGTCGCGAGATCGCCGATCGGCATCGCATATAGATACACCGCGTTGAGCGCGAGGTAGATGAGCACAACGGCCGTCGTGCCGAGGCCAAGCGCCAGCGGCACATTGCGGCCCGGGTCGCGGACTTCCTCCGCGACGTACGCGGCCGCGTTCCAACCCGAGTAGCTGAACATCACCGGCACTAGCGCCAGGAGAAGCCCCGGTGCGGCGAAGGTGGCGTCAGCCGTGAAGTGAGCCGTGCTGCCGTTACCTACCGTGAAGCCGATCCCCATGAAGACAACCAGCGCTGTGACTTTGACGCCCGCGAGCACGTTCTGCACGAGCCGGCCGGGGCCGAGGCCTCGCACGTGCAGCACTGTGAGCATCGCGATCACGGCGAGTGCGACGACCGTTCTCGGCGACGCGGCCAGCGGCAGAAGCGGAACCATAAAGAACGGAGTGGGATCGGCCAGCCCTGGGAAGAAGCGGCCCACATAGTCGGCAAGTGAGAGGGCAAGGGCCGCAATCGCTCCGGTGAAGCCCGCAACGAAAGATGTCCATCCAGTGAGGAATGCGGCCCTCGGTCCGAACGCGTCCCGCAGGTACACGTATTCGCCACCTGCGCGCGGGCGCAGGGCGGCGAGCTCTGCATAGGCCATCGCGCCGGCGAATGCCAGGGCACCGCCGATTAGCCACACTGACAACATCGCCAGGGGGTGCGGCGCCATCTGCGCCACGATGACAGGCACGAAGAAGATACCGCCGCCGATGACGTTGGAAATGACAATCGCCGCCGCGTCCAGCGGGCCGAGCCGGCGATCGAGCGTCACCGCGTCGCGGCCGTTGGTCGTGGAACGAGATGTGGACTGCGGCACGCGTGGAGAACGCTACTTAGTCAGGAGGACGCGGGGGACGTCGATCGCGCTGAGCTCCACCCATTGAGAGGCGCCAATTTTGGCGAACACACGCGCGCGCACATCGCGGAACTGGCTGTTCTGCAGCATTTCGGCACGCGACTGCGGCGGGTCGCCGGTGTACCCGGCTTCCGGGCGTGCGGTAATGGGCGCCGTCTGATTGCCTTCCGCGAAGCTGACGTTCTGGACGAAAACGTCGTCGAATTCTTCCTCGGTCGCGGGTGTACCCGGAGTGTGGCGTCTGAAGACGACGTTCAGCGAGAGTCCGCGAAGGTTCGCGTCTGTCGTCTTCCGGACGCGGAACGTGACGCTCGGGACCAGACGGTTCTTTCCGCCCACAATCCCGGCGTCGTGCCAGCCCGCGCCCGAATCGATGATCTGGAGCGTTTGTTTGAGATCGACATCCGGCGTGCACGCCGACAGCAGGGCCACCAGCGGCAGACAGACGGTCGCGCAGGCGCCCCTGATGTTCATTCGCCGGATTCTAACTCAGAAGACCCGAACCTCTACACTCCTGCGGACCTCGTCGCGCTTCGTGCGATCCGCCGCGTACGCGGCCAGGGCGCTGCCACGGACACGGATGACGATCGTGCTGGCATCGTAGATTTCCCCCTGAACCAGCGGGCCAAAACCGTCGCGCGCCGCAACGGTGAGCCATTCGTCAGGCCCGAGATTCATCGGCAGGCTGTGGTCGAGCATGGCGTCGATGAGCGCCTCCTTGACCGACTCGGTGTATTCCTTGTCGGGATCGGGGGCCGCCGGAGGCATGGCGTTCGCGGACGACACGAGACCCTGCCGACCCTGGGCGTTGGGAGGCGTCGGAACGGGGCCGACCTGCAACGCCAGACGCCTGAATGCCTGCTCGAGCTGCATGCGGTTGGAGCTTTCCGGCAGCGACGCCAGGTGCTGCTTCAGCGATTGGAGCGCACTCCCCAACGCCAGGTCGCGCTCCATCGTCCGCATCGACCAGACCACGCTCGGGCGAAGCGCGGGGATTTCGACGTCGAAAAACACGCCGTACCCATCCAGGACGAAGCCACGTGCACGCGCGCTGCCGGTCAGCATGACGAGGTTGGGGCTCGAGGCCTGCATTTCCCGGCCGAGCTGTTCGGCGCCAAGTCTTACGGCCTCGGTGAGCACTCCCTCCATCATCCGTATCTGGTCGCGGCGCCGCTGCGCGTCAGATGAGCGCATCTGCGCCGTCGTCCATCCGGGAAGGGCCATGATGACTGCAACCGCGAGAACAATTCCTCTGATAGCCATGTCAATCCTCTTGTATCACCCGTCACGTTCAATCGCGCCGGAACACGTCAGCGTTCGTCGCGCTGCGGCTGCGCGATCCGGAGCACGTGATTCCACATTTCCCTGTTCTTGACGATCTCGGCGTCGTTGACGCCCTGCAACTGCATCAGACCTTGCTGCATCCGAAGCATGTCCGACCGGCGCGCCGCGTCCACGTCGCTGATGACCTGAGCCATCTGCAGCGCCAGTTCGCGCTGCTGCCGTGCCTCGCTCTCCTTGACGATCTCACGCAAGCGGCGACGAAGGTCGCTCTCGGAGACGCCTGAGCGATCTGCCGCCGTCACCACGCCAGCGCCAGCAGGCTCGCGGCCGACGGCCGACTCGAGCTTGCCCAGGCGCTGCAGGATCACCTGCAGATCGGCCTGAAGGGTCGAGTCGGCGGCAGCCGGCGTCGGGGCCGTGCTGGACGCATCCGCCTGACGCCATCCGGTGCGCACGACCAGGCCACCGTCACCGTATCGCATTTCGACGTTCGCGATTGCCGCTGCCGCCGCCAGGACGAGCACGGCCGCCGCAGCAAGCCCCCACGCTCGCGTAAACCGAAACTGCGGAGCGGAGGCCGGGGCTGCGGCCCCCCTGACGATGCGGAAGCCGAATTCCGGACCTGGCGGCGACCACATCCCCAGATGCGCACGGGTCGCCCGCAGGCCGTCCGCTTCGTCGCGGCACTCCGCGCAGGAGGTGAGATGCGCATCGAACGCGCGCCGTTCCGTCTGCGTCAGCTCGCCGTATACGTACCCGACGAGCAGTTCCTTGTCGCACATGTCTGTGTTCCTCGCGATTGGTGTTCCTCGCGCGTCTACCTGTTTCCGAACGAGCTTTCCACACCCGCCTGATCGAGCTGCTTGCGCAGCACGGTCAGGCCTTGGTACAACCGGGTCTTGACGGTGGACAGCGGGCAATCGAGCAGATCTGCGATCTCCTGAAACGTGAGACCGTGGTACTCCTTCAGGATTATCGCGGTCCGCTGCTCTTCCGGCAGTGTTGCCATCGCCTTGGCCACAGCCCTTCCCAGTTCCTTCCGGGCGACGAGATCTTCGATGGACTCCGAAGGTGTCGCCTCGCCCGCCATCTCGATGAGGTCGAGACCTTCTGGCGCCTGGGCGATCGGAGTCCGACGTTCACGCCGGATCCAGTCCCGGCAGAGATTCAGCGTGATCCGGTACAGCCAGGAAGAGAACTTCGCCTGGCCTTTGAATCCGCTGAGTGCGCGAAAGGCGCGGAGGAAGGTTTCCTGTGCGACGTCGCGCGCGTCTTCCTCGCGGCCGATGACGCGGTACGCCAAGGCGTAGATAGGCCTCTCCCAACGCAGCACGAGCTGGTTGAAGCTCTCGAGATCGCCCCCTCTGGAACGGGCGACCAGCTCTTCGTCTGTCGACGCCATGCTTCCGCGGAAGGGACCCCCTCTAGGGCCTGTCTGTCGCCCGCTGTTCAGGAATTAAGACGTCGGGAGGGCGGCGGCAGTCGGATGCCATTTTACCTTTTGCCTTCAACATTTTAGAATGGCCCACCACAGTCAGTCATGAGGCCAGCGCCGTCCTCCACGCTCAGCCGGGTCTTCGCGCTCGGGGGCCAGGCGCCCGACCTGCTGCCGGATCTGCACGCCGAAGCCCTCGCAACCGTCGGCGCCGCCCAGGCTGCACTCCTGCAGCGGGTGCCCCGGTCCGGAGATTACGCGCCCCTCGTGTACGGCTCCAGGACCGAGTCAACCGGCGCCTGGCTTCAAGGTGCCGAGGCGGAGGCATTCGAAGCCCTCGCGGCCGCATCACCGTCTCTGTCGGAGCTGGCGGATGTGCCATCCCTTCGGGAGAGGCTGGGCGCAAAGCGTGCGCTGGTTATCCCGATCAACCTCGTGCGTGACGGCGTCGTCTTCGTCATCGCCGATCCGGCGGTGGACGACAGAGTCGCGCTCGAGTTCGCCGGTCGCGCGCGTGTGGAGTTCGCGGTGGCTCTGGAGCTGGCGCGTCGGGGACGGGAGGCCACGTTTCGTCAGCGACTGCGCGAGCTGTCACTGGTGTTCTCACGCGACCTCTCGGCCACGCTGAGCCTCGGCAACGCGCTCGAAGCGCTCTCGCGCGAAGTGAACACACTCCTCGGCACACGTCGCACGTCGGTCTGGCTGCACGATCGCCGTTCGCGCGAGCTCACGCTCTCCGCCTCCTCCGATCCCGCGCACCCGGCGCCGCTCCGAGGCTGGCGGCGCGCCCTCGGAACGTTGGTCGTGGAGGGCCCCGTTTCCGCCGAATTCGATGGCGGGCAACTCGTCGAGGTGGCACAGGAGATCAGCCGCCTGCTGTCCGTTGGCATCGAGAACGTTCAGTTGCTGGAAGAGATCCTGCGACAGCGCCGTCTGCTCGAAGACACCTTCAACTCTCTCATCGACCTGGTTGTCGTCGTGGATAACGGGCTGAAAGTCGTGCAGATGAACGATGCCTTCGAAGCGCGGGTCGGCGAGCCCCGTACGGCGCTGCTCGGGCGCGCGCTCGATACTCTGATCGGCCCGGAACTCGCGGCCTGGGCCGCGGCGGAATCGGCCGACAGCGGGGGGACGGCCGGGGATGTGCGGACGCGCCAAGTGGACGACGCGCAGCTTGGGGGAACGTTCGCGGCGACCGTGACGGCCCTCATCAACCAGGAACGCGAACCGGTGGGTCGCGTTCTGGTCGTCCGTGACGTCACGCTGCAGGTGCGGCTGCAAGCCGAGCAGGAGGCGCTGCGTGCGCGTCTCGGACAATCTGAAAAACTGGCGTCGCTCGGGCAGTTCGTCGCCGGGATCGCGCACGAGATGAACAATCCGCTTCAGGGGGTGCTTGGACACCTGGAGCTGCTGATTCAAGCGCCTGAGGCGGCCAGACCCTTTCGGGCGGACCTGCGGCGGATCTATCACGACGCGGACCGCGCGGCCAAGATCGTTAAGAACCTGCTCGTCTTCACCGGCTCGCACAGACGGGACCGGCGGCGGCTGCGCATCGAACGCGTCGTGTCACGCGCGCTTGCGAGCCGTCGCCTCGCGCTGCAACGCCTCGGAATTGCGGTGGTCCGTGGCAGGGCTGACGACCGCACTGCCGTGTATGGCGATCCGCTGCTCCTCCAGCAGGCGTTCCTGAACATCCTCATCAACGCCGAACACGCCATCGTCGAGGCGGACGGGCCGCGCCGCATCGACATCACGACAAGCCGTGACGCGACCGCGGGAACCGTCCGGACAACAATTCGGGATAGTGGCCCCGGCATCCCGGCGGACGTGCTGCCGCGCATTTTCGATCCCTTCTTCACCACCAAAGACGTCGGGCAGGGCACCGGACTCGGCCTGGCCATCACCTACGGGATCGTGCAAGAGCATGGCGGTACGATTGACGCAGCCAATGCCCCCGAGGGAGGCGCCATCGTCACGGTGGAATTGCCAGAAGCGCGCCCGGCGCGAGCGTCAGGCTCGCAGGCCATCGACGGCTGAGTCTGATAGAGTTCGCGGCGGCCATGGATGAAAGCTTTCTGACGACCGAGGAGGTACTCGAGTACCTCCAGGTGAATCTGCGGACCGTCTATCGGCTCATCAAGGCGGGGAAGATCCCGGCGGTGCGGGTGGGGCGACAGTGGCGGTTTCGCAAGCGGGACATCGACGCGTGGCTCGAGAGCCAGCGACCGCGGAACGTGCGGGGAACCCCCGGTCCCTCACGGGTTCCGGCGCCGGCGGTCGGCCGTCCCCGCGTCCTCGTCGTGGACGACGAAGCGAGCATCCGTGACCTGTTGGCGAAAACGCTGGCGCTGGCCGAGTACGACATCGACATGGCGGCTGATGGCCGCAGCGCCCTCGAGCGTTTGCGGATCATCCCATACGACCTCCTGATCACCGACCTGAAGATGCCCGGCGTCGATGGGCTGACCGTTATCAAGGAGGCCCGCCGGCTCAAAGGCGATATTCCCGTCATCATCATCACTGGGTTTTCGACCGAGGCCAGCGCGATCGAGGCGGTGAATCTGGGAGTTTCGGGCTACCTGACCAAGCCCTTCCGGGTCCCCAGGGTGCTGGCCGCCGCCGCTAAGGCCCTTGGCGAATAGG